>NZ_JBFBGK010000006.1:0-147302 GCF_040684615.1 Streptomyces sp. NPDC089919 | reverse complement strand
CCGGCCGGTGCCGCGAGGTGGTGTGGAGGACTGGGATGCGACGACCTGCCCGCCCCGCCACGTGTCCGGCGCCGGGCGCCTCAGCCCCGGCGGGAGCCGAGCTCGAAGAGCAGGTAGAGGAACCCGGCGAAGAGGTGCCCGACGAAGAGGTACGCGATCAGCCGGATCCACAGCCCGCGCGGGAACTTGGCCTCCAGGCGCCCCCGGAGCGAGGCCTCCTGCGCGGCGGTGAGGGGCACGGCCGCGGGCCCCGGGGCGGGTGCCTCGCGGGAGTCCCGGGCGGCGGGGACGGCGGTGGGCCCGGCTGCGGGGGCGACACCGGGCGTGGCGGCGGGGACGGGCGTGACGGCGGGGGCGACGGCTTCTTCCGGCATGACGGACCTTCTCCTCAGCGGGCGGGGGCGCACCCGGCGGGGCGCGCGGTCGGACGGGTCAGAACGTGGGACGCGGGCGGTCGCCGCCCAGGCAGAGGCCGCCGAGGGCGCTCTGCAGCAGGGTGTGGACGAAGAGCAGTTCGGTGCCGCCGGGCCGGGCCGCGGCGATGCGGTGCGGGGTGAGGGAGTCGAAGTGGGCACTGTCGCCCTCCTCCAGCAGGTGCTCGGCCTCGCCGAGGTGCAGCCGCAGCCGTCCCTTCAGGACGTGCAGCCACTCCTCGCCGGGGTGCACCCGCACCAGCTCGCCCTGACTGCGGCCGTACGGGACGTGCACGCGCAGGGCCTGCATCCCGCGCCCCGAGCCGCCGGCCTGCCAGTACGTCCAGCCGTCGGCCTCGCGGGCACCGGTACCGCCGCCGCGGACGATCGGATCGGGTGCCGCGGCGCTCTCGCCCAGCAGCTCGGATACCGTTGCCCCGTACGTGCGGGCCAGTCCGAGCAGCATCGGCAGCGAGGGCTGGCGGCGGCCGGTCTCCAGCCGGGACAGGTGCGCCGGGGACATCCGGGCCCGGGCCGCGGCGGCTTCGAGGGTCAGGCCGGTACGCCGGCGCAGCTCACGCAGCTGCGGTGCGACGGCGGGCAGGTCGTCGGGGACGGCGGGGCCGCCCTCCCGGTCGCCGGGACCGGTCGGGGGCCCGTCGGATGCGGGGTCCATGTCCCCGATTGAGCCAGATTCTTGCCTGTCCGGCAAACTTCCTTACCTCTGAGGCAAAAGCGGGTCAGTCCGTCGTACCGTCGGCCAAGGCCGCGGCGTCCAGGGCGGCCGTGAGGCGGTCGAGCCGGGCCTGGAGCTCGCGCACCTCACCCAGCTCGAAGCCGGTGGCCGCCGCGATGCGGCGGGGTACCGCGGCCGCCCGCTCCCGCAGCGCGGCGCCCGCCTCCGTCAGGTGGGCCGAGACCGAGCGCTCGTCCTGCGCACTGCGCTCCCGTCGCACCAGGCCGTTCGCCTCCAGCCGCTTGAGCAGCGGGGAGAGGGTGCCCGAGTCGAGCCGCAGCCGGCGGCCCAGCTCCTTGACCGGGGTGGGCCCGTCCTCCCACAGCACCAGCATCACCAGGTACTGGGGGTAGGTGAGGTCCAGCTCCTTGAGGATCACGCGGTAGAGGCCGCCGAAGGCCCGGGACGCGGCGTTCAGGGAGAAGCAGATCTGCGCGTCCAGCCGGAGGAAGTCCCGGTCGGCCACGGTCTCGGTCCAGTTCTCGGTCATGTGGCACAGCTTACCTCGGGAGCCATTCAGTTGTGCACAATTGAATTGTGTGGTTGATTGATGGGGCGGCCGACCGGGCCGCCCCCGAACCGCGAGAGGACTCCTCCCATGGACGCGATCTACACCGCCGTCGCCACCGCCAACGGCCGCGAGGGCCGCGCCGTCAGCTCCGACGGCCAGCTCGACCTCGCGCTCGCCATGCCCCCGGCCCTCGGCGGCTCCGGCCAGGGCACCAACCCGGAGCAGCTGTTCGCGGCGGGCTACGCCGCCTGCTTCTCCAGCGCCCTGGGCCTGGTCGGCCGGCAGGCCAAGGTCGACACCAGCGACATCTCGGTGACGGCGGAGACCTCCATCGGCCAGGACGGGACCGGCTTCGGTCTCGCCGTGACCCTCCGCGTCGAGCTGCCCGCCGCCCTCGAGGGCGAGACCGGCGCCCTGCTGGTCAAGCAGGCCCACGAGGTCTGCCCCTACTCCAAGGCCACCCGCGGCAACATCCCCGTCGAGCTCGTCATCGAGTAGTCCCCCCGGCGGGACCTCACGCCCCCAGCCCGGCCAGCTCCTTGAGCGCGGCCTCCGTCGTGACCGGGCCGGCCGGCAGCAGGGGGAGGCGTACGTCCGGGGTGGGGATGCGGCCCTGGGCGTGCAGCACCGCCTTGAGGACCGTGGGGTTGGGCTCGGCGAAGAGCGCGGCCGACAGCCGGGACAGCCGGTGGCCCAGCTCCCGGGCCCGGCCCGCCTCCCCCGCCCGCCAGGCGGCGGCCAGCTCCGCGAACCGGTCGGTGGCCAGGTGCGCGGAGGCCAGGATCGCGCCGGGCGCGCCGAGCGCCAGCATCGGGGAGGCGACCGTGTCGTCCCCCGGGAGGACCGCGAACCCCTGGGGCGGGTCGGCGAGCAGGTCCACTGCCTCCGGGCCGACCGCCCCGGTGGCGTACTTGACGCCGATCACCCCCGGCAGCTCCCCCAGCGCCCGCAGGGTCGCCGCGTCCAGCTCGGACCCGGTCCGGTAGGGGATGTGGTAGACGATCAGCGGGACCGGGCTCGCCTGCGCGAGCGCGGCGAAGTGGGCGAGGACCCCGGCCCGGCCCGGCCGGACGAAGGCCGGCACGGTCACCAGCGCCGCCCCCGCCTCGGGCCACCGGGCGAGGTCGGCCAGCGCCGCCGCACTGGCGCGGGTGTCGCTGCCGCCGGCGCCCACCGCCAGGCTCGCGCCGCGCTCGCGGCAGACCCGGGCGCAGACGTCCGTCACCGCGGCCCGCTCGGCGGCGTCCAGGGCGGCGGCCTCCCCGGTGGTGCCGAGGGCGACCAGCCCGGTGGCGCCGTCCGCCAGGACGGCGTGAGCCAGCGCTTCGAGCGCGTCCAGCGCCACCTGCCCGTCGGCGGCGAAGGGGGTGATGAGGGGGACGTGGATCCCGTGCGGGACGAAGTCGGTTGTCATGCCCCGAGCCTCACCGACCCGATCCGACAGGTCCAGTTCGCTTTTCTACCCGAATGCGTAAGCTGAGCTGATGCTCGATGTCCGCCGCCTGCGCCTGCTGCGCGAACTCGCCCTGCGGGGCACCATCGCCGCCGTGGCCGACGCCCTGTCCTTCACCCCGTCCGCCGTCTCCCAGCAGCTCAGCACGCTGGAGCGCGAGGCCGGGGTGCCGCTGCTGGAACGCACCGGCCGCCGGGTCCGGCTCACGCCGGCCGGCGAGCGGCTGGCCGGCCACGCCGAGGCGGTGCTGGACCGCCTGGAGCAGGCGCGCGCGGAGCTGGCCGGGGCCCGGCACGGTCCGGCGGGGCCGCTGCGCATCGGTACCTTCCCCACCGCGACCCGGGCCTTCGTACCCGCCGCCCTCCGGTTGCTGGCGCAGCGCCATCCGGAGCTGGAGCCGATGGTCTCGGAGATCGACCCGGCGGGGGTGGCGCACGCGCTGCGCGCGGGGGAGCTGGACCTGGCGCTGGTCCACGACTACGACTTCGTCCCCGCGCCGGAGGAGCCCGGTCTGGGCTCCGAACCGCTGTGCACCGAGTGGATGTACCTGGCGTCCTGCGGGCCCGCTCCGGAACCGGAGCGGCGCTCTGCTCCCGGATCGGGTGACCGGCCCGGCCCGGACCCGCTCGGCCGGTGGCGGACGGCCCCCTGGATCACCGCGACCCCGGGCACCCTCTGCGAGGCGATGACCGTACGGGCCTGCCAGGCGGCCGGCTTCGGGCCGCGGGTGCGCCACCGGGTGGACGACTTCGCCACCGTACTGGCCCTGGTCGCGGCCGGTCAGGGCGTGGCGATGGTCCCGCAGCTGGGCATCGCGGACCCGCCGCCGGGGGTGGCGCTGGCCCGGCTGCCGCTGCGGCGCCGCACCCGGATCGCCTACCGCAGCGGCGCCGGGGCGCATCCGGCGGTCGCGGCCGTCACCACCGCGCTCCGCGAGGCCGTCCCACCCGCCCTGACGCACTGACCCCCGGACACCCCGACCCGCCCACCGGCCGGCTCACGGCCCGTCCGGGCGGCCCGGCGCCGGCCAGGTCAGACGGAACAGCGCACCCCCGCCGGGGGCGTGCTCGGCCCGCAGGGCGGCGCCGTGCGCCTGGGCGATCTGCTGGGCCATCGCCAGGCCGAGCCCCGACCCGGGCAGGGCGCGGGCGGTACGGGCCCGGTAGAAGCGGTCGAAGACGTAGGGCAGGTCCTCCTCGGCGATGCCCGGCCCGTGGTCGCGCACGGTCAGCTCGACCGCGTCCGGCCGCCGCACCAGCGCCACCTCCACGGGGCCGCCGGGCGGGCTGAACTTGGCCGCGTTGCCGAGCAGGTTGGCCAGCAGCCGGGTCAGGCGGGCGGGTACGCCGGGGACGGTGAGGTCCCGGGCCGACGGGGCCACGTCCACGGCGAAGCGGACCCCCGGCCAATGCTCGCGCGCCACCGCGGCGCAGCCTTCGGTCAGTTCGGCCAGCGGCACCACCTCCAGCAGCGGGTCGGGCTCCTCGTCCCGGGCCAGCTCGATCAGGTCCCCGACCAGTCCGGTGACCTCGCGCAGCTGACGGCCCAGGGCCCCGGCGGCCCGCTCGCGCTGGGCCGGGGTGAGCCGGTCGGCGCGGGCCAGCAGCTCCGCGTTGGTGCGCAGGGCCGTCAGCGGGGTGCGCAGTTCGTGGGAGGCGTCGGCCACCAGCCGGCGGCGCGCGGTGACGGAGTCCTCCAGCTCGCCGAGCATGGTGTTGAAGCTCTCGGCGAGCCGGGTAACCTCGTCCCGCCGGTCCTCGGGGCCCGGCGGCAGGTCGATGCGGTGGCGGGGGTCGCGGGTGGCGCTGATCCGCTCCGCGGTGGCGGTGAGCCGGGCCAGCGGTTGCAGGGTGCGGCGGGAGACGGCGTAACCGAGGCCGCCGGCCAGCAGGACGCCGGCCGCGCCCACCCCGCCGAGCAGCCGGCCGGCCCGGCGCACACCCGCCTCCACCGGGTCGGCGCGCAGGGCGACCTGAGCCGCCAGGCCGCGGCCGTCAGGGGTGGTGAAGACCCTCACCGGGTGCCCCCCGAGGGTGGTGTCGGTGAAGAAGGCGGCGCGCTCGCCCCGGGCCACCGCCCGGGTGCCGGCCGTGACCGGCAGCAGGTAGCCGCCGGCCGGGTCGGCCGCCGGGTCCGCGGGCACGAGCTGGGCGCAGGCGGGCGCGGACAGGAAGCGGCACTCCCCCGCCAGGACCCCGCTCCGCTCGTCGTGGCGCTGCTGGGTGATCCGGGTGGCCGACTGGATCAGGTTCAGGTTGAGCTGGTGGTAGAGCTCGTAGCGGAGGACGAAGAAGGCGGCGGCGCACACCCCGGCGGCGACCAGCGCGACGGTGGCGGCGGTGGCCAGGGCGAGCCGGGTGCGCAGCGGGCGGCGGCGCCGCCACCGGGCCCCCAGCCGGCGGCTGCCGGTCATGCGCAGTCCAGCCGGTAGCCGATGCCGTGCACGGTGTGCACCAGCCGGGTCTCGCCGTCCGCCTCCAGCTTGCGGCGCAGGTAACCGATGTACACGGAGAGGGAGTTGGACTCCATGCCGAAGTCCTGGCCCCAGACCCGCTCGAGGATCAGGGCCCGGGGCAGGACCTGGCCCGGGTGTCGCAACAACAGTTCGAGCAGGGCGAATTCGGTGCGGCTGAACTCCATGGTGCGGTTGCCGCGGCGGCCGGTGCGGGTGGCCGGGTCGACGTCCAGGTCGGCGCAGCCGAGCCGGTCGGACGCGGCCGGCCCGGGCGCGGTGCGCCGGAGCAACGCCCTCAGCCGTGCGGCGAGTTCGTCGAGGGCGAAGGGCTTGACGAGGTAGTCGTCGGCCCCGGCGTCGAGTCCGTCGACCCGCTCGCTGACGGAGTCCAGGGCGGTCAGCACGAGTACGGGGGTGCGGTCGCCCGCCGCGCGCAGCCGGCGGCAGACGGCGAGCCCGTCCAGCAGCGGCATCATCACGTCGAGCACCAGGGCGTCCGGCTCCCAGGTGGCGGTCTCGGTCAGCGCCGCCAGCCCGTCGGGGACGCCGCGGACCTCGTACCCCTCGATGGTCAGGGCGTCCTCGACGGCGGCGCGCACCTCGGGCTCGTCGTCGACCACGAGGATCCGGGCGGGCGTGGCCGCGGCGGGGGCGGCGGGCGGCAGGTGATCGGCGCTCATGGGTACGAAGTCTGCCAAAGAGCGCTCTTAGAACGTTCTTAGGGCGTTTCACCACTGTGGCGGCCATGAGCACACCACTGTCTGTCGTGATCGGCGCCGGCGGTACCGGCGGCCACATCTATCCCGGCCTCGCCCTGGCGCAGGCGCTGCGCCGGGCGGTGCCCGATGCGGTGATCTCCTTCGTCGGCACCACCCGGGGCCTGGAGACCCGGCTGATCCCCGAGGCGGGGTTCCGGCTGCACACCGTGGACATGATCCCCTTCGATCCGGCGCTGGGCGCCAAGCGCTACCTGCTGCCGGCCGCGCTGCTGCGGTCGGGGGTGCAGTGCCGGACGATCCTGCGGGAGCAGGGCGCGCAGGTGGCGGTCGGCATGGGCGGCTACCCGAGCGCGCCGGTGATCCTGGGTGCCCGGATGGCCGGGCTGCCGAGCCTGGTGCACGAGTCCAACGCGGTGCCCGGCCGGGCCAACCAGTTCGCCGCCCGGCTGACCCCGCACATCGCGCTGGCCTTCGACCGCAGCCGGGCGCACCTGCCCGAGGGCGCGCGGGCCGAGACCGTCGGGATGCCACTGCCCCGGGCGCTGGCGGACCTGGACCGGCCGGCGCTGCGCGCCACGGCCCGGCGGGCGCTGGGCGTGCCGCCGGAGGCCCGGCTGGTGCTGGTGAACGGCGGCAGCCTGGGCGCGGCCCGGCTCACCGAGGCCTCCCTGGGCCTGGCGGAGCACTGGCGCGACCGGGCCGGCGTACGCCTGCTGATCAAGACGGGCCCGGCGGCCCTGGAGGCGGCCCGGCAGCGGCTGCACACCGGCGGCGGGGCGGCGGTGGCCGAGGCCGTGCCGTACCTGGACCGGATGGACCTCGCCTACGCGGCGGCGGACCTGGTGGTGTGCCGGGCCGGTTCGGCCACGGTCGCCGAGCTGGCGGCCACCGGCACCCCGGCGGTGCTGGTGCCCTATCCGCACGCGCCGGGCGACCACCAGACCCACAACGCCCGGGTGCTCTCCGACGCCGGGGCCGGACTGCTGCTGCCCGACGCGCAGACCACGGCCGACCGGCTGGCCTCCCTGGTCGAGCCGCTGCTGGCGGACCCGGCGCGGCTGGCGGCGATGGGCCGGGCCGCCGACCCGGGCACCCACGGGCGGGCCGCCGAGCTGCTGGCCGACCGGGTGCTGACCCTCGCGGGCCGGACCGCGGCGGCGCACCCCGCGCACGCCGCCTGACCGCCGCCGCCCCACCACCCACACCCCACAGGAACGGAAACGATCGAGATGTACGAGACGACGGGCCCGCAGGGCTCCCCCGCCACCGCCACCGCCACCGATGCGGCCGGCTTCGACTGGACCGGGCGGACGGTGCTGGTCACCGGCGCCGAGGGGTTCATCGGCTCCACGCTGGTCGACCTGCTGGTGGAGCGGGGCGCGCGGGTGAAGGCGCTGGTGCACTACAAGCCGTACGGCGAGAAGGGCCACCTGGCCCGCTACCTGGGGCCGGACGGCGGCGCGCACGGCCCGGTGGAGATGCTGGCGGGCGACGTGCGCGATCCGGGCCGGGTGATGGAGGCGGTGGCCGGCTGCGACACGGTCTTCCACCTCGCCGCGCTGATCGGCATCCCGTACAGCTACGCCTCGCCGGGCGCGTACGTGCAGACGAACGTGGTCGGCACGCACCACGTCGCGGAGGCCTGCCGGGCGCACGGGGTGCGGCGGCTGGTGCACACCTCGACCAGTGAGGTGTACGGGACGGCGCTGACGGTGCCGATCGGTGAGGACCACCCGCTCCAGCCGCAGTCGCCGTACTCCGCCTCGAAGATCGGCGCGGACATGATGGCGCTCTCCTTCCACCACGCCTTCGAGCTGCCGGTGACGGTGGTGCGGCCGTTCAACACCTACGGGCCGCGGCAGTCGGCGCGCGCGGTGATCCCGACGATCCTGGCCCAACTGCACGCCGGGGCCCGGGAGATCCGGCTGGGTTCGCTGACCCCGACCCGGGACTTCACGTACGTCACGGACACCGCGCTCGGCTTCCTGGCGATGGCCTCCTGCGACCGGGCGGTGGGCGAGGTGGTGAACCTGGGCACCGGCCGGGAGATCTCGATCGGCGACCTGGCCCGGGCGCTGGTCACGGCCTCGGGCCGGGAGGCGGAGATCGTGGTGGACCCGGCCCGGCTGCGGCCGGCCGGCAGCGAGGTGGAGCGGCTGCTGTCGGACAACTCCCGGGCTCTGCAGTGGGCTTCGTGGCAGCCCCGGACCACCCTGGCCGAAGGCCTGCGGCACACCTCCGAGTGGGTCGCGGCCCACCCCCACCTCTTCGCGGCCGACCGGTACGCGGTCTAGGCAGGCCGGGCGCCGCCCAGCCGGCGCGGGCCCGGTGGGAGGCGGCCGCCGGAGGTGTGAGAGGGTCCGGCGGTGATCGAGAACCACCGGGGGATCCCGGAGCCGCAGCCCTCGCCCGCCCCGGTCCCGGGCCGGCAGCGGCCCGACGACCGGCTGCCGTCCGTGCTGCGCTTCGCCACGGAGCTGGTGGCGTGGGTGGCCACGCCCTGGGCCCTGGCAGGGGTCTCGTGGGCGTTGGCCGCCCTGTCGGTGGTGCTGCTGGTCGGCCTGCCGACGGTCTTCGCCACGCCCGGCGACAAGAACAGCGTCATGGTCCCCGTACCGGGCCCGGTCACCGTCCTGCTGGTGGTGCTGCAGCTGGCCGCCGCGGCGCTGGCGGCCTGGTACGCCTGGCCCCTGTGGGCGGCGGTCGCGGTGTGGCTACTGGCCGGAGCCACCGTGGTCACCGAACTGCCCCGCTGGCGGTGGCTGTTCACCTTGTGAGACGGGTGGGGTGCGGTCCCCGGCTTTGCGCCGAATATTGTCCGACAAGCCGTCGATCGGGCTGGTGGAACGGCCAGTTCCGGCGCGCGGCGGGTTGGCTGGCGGACGTGACAGCCAACAGATTCCTCACCGACACGTCCACCGCCCGCCGTTCACTGCTCCGGGCCGCGGTGGCCGGCACCGCCGGCGCCGGCCTCGCCCTGGGAGCGACCCCCGCCTCCGCCGCGCCCAGGGGCTCCGAGCGGCCCGACACCCCCGCCGGGGCCCTGCGCGAGCTGGCCGCGGGCAACCGGCGCTGGCGCGCCCACCGGGAGCGCCATCCGCACGAGTCGCCCGCGGTGCGCCGCCAACTGGTCCAGGGGCAGCACCCGTTCGCGGTGGTGCTGGGCTGCATCGACTCCCGGGTACCGCCCGAGCACGTCTTCGACCAGGGCCTGGGTGACCTGATGACCGTCCGCTCGGCCGGCGAGGTGCTGGACGAGGCCGTGCTGGGCAGCGTCGCGTACGGCGTCCTGGAGCTGGGCATACCCCTGGTCATGGTCCTGGGGCACCAGTCCTGCGGGGCGGTGAAGGCGGCGGTGCAGGTCGACGCGAGCGGCGAGCGGCTGCCGGCGCACATCCAGTACCTGGCGGACCAGATCCGCCCGGCCATCGACCGGACGCAGCAGGGCGAGGCCCGGATCGACGCCACCGTCTCGGCCCAGGCGCGGCTGGTCCGCGACCGGCTCGCGGCGGAGCCGGACCTGGCGGCCGAGATCGCCGGGGGCCGGCTGGCCGTGGTCGCGGCCCGTTACGAACTGCACGACCAGTCGGTGCGCACGCTGGTGTAACCGGGCGGCGAGGTGACCGTGGCGGGCCGCACCCCGCCCGACCGTCCCGCCCGTGGTGTCCGGTGGCCGTCAGGGGCCGCTGATGATCCAGATGATGGCGACCGTGCGGGTGTCCGCGATCACCCGGTAGAGGACCGTGACCAGGCGGCCGGTGTCGGTGGCGGGACCCGCGAGGACCCGGCGCAGCTCGATGCTGGCGGCGGGCTCGGCGGCGCTCTCCGCGCGCGGGTCGCCGGCCAGCCGCTTGAGGGTGCGGTAGAGCGCCTGGCGCTCCCCCGGGGTGAGCTCGGCGACCTCGCGGTTGAGGCGCTCCGGCAGGAGGATGTGCCAGTCGCTCAACGGCCCCCCTCGCCCGGGGCGCCGTAGGCGTCGCCGAACGCCTCGCCGCGGGTGTCCGCGAAGGCGGCGAAGAACTCGTCGAGGCCACCGGCCTTCTCGCTGCCCTCGAGATTGGCCGCCACGGCCTCGGCCACCTCGGGACGCGAGCGCAGGGCCCACACGTGCCGGTACTCGGTGAGCACCAGCGGTACCTGGTCCAGGCGGGCCGCGCCGAGCCGGGCGTCGAAGGCCGCGAGGTCGGGCGGTGAGATGCGGGCGAGCGCGGCGCGCAGCTCCGCGATGGTCTGCGGGCCCTCCTCCGCGCCGAGCCGGTAGGGATCGGCCCAGGGGCGGGTGGGGCTCTCGTGGGGCAGCGCGCTCATGGTGTCCTCCGTCCGTCCTCCTCTACCGTACGCGCTGGATCAGTCACTCGGGAGAGTGCGGACGGCGCGGTCCGCGGATCCGGGCGGACGGCTGCGGGCGGAACGCACGCGGACCCTCCGGGAGCGTGCTCCGGGAGGGTCCGTCGGTGCGGGGTGCGGCGTGCTTACGCGCCGACGACGCCCGACTTGGCGATGGTGATCTTGGCGGAGGTGGCGCCGCTGCGCGAGCCCAGGCCCTCGATCTTCTTGACCAGGTCCATGCCCTCGACGACCTCGCCGAAGACGACGTGCTTGCCGTCCAGCCAGTCGGTGACGATGGTGGTGATGAAGAACTGCGAGCCGTTGGTGTTGGCGCCCGCGTTGGCCATGGAGAGCTGGCCCGGCTTGGTGTGCTTCAGCTCGAAGTTCTCGTCCGCGAACTTCTCGCCGTAGATGCTCTTGCCACCGGTGCCGTTGTGGTTGGTGAAGTCACCGCCCTGCAGCATGAAGTCCGGGATGACGCGGTGGAACGAGGAGCCCTCGTAGCCGAAGCCGTGCTGGCCGGTGGCCAGCTCGCGGAAGTTCTGGGCCGTCTTCGGGACGACCTCGTCGAAGAGCTGGAAGACGATGCGGCCGGCCGGCTCGCCGTTGATGGTGATGTCGAAAAACACGTTGTCGCTCATGGTCCCATCCTCACATCTCCGGGCCACTGCTTTCACCCGGGGGCGGCCGACACCGCCCGCGTTCGCCCGGGAGGGCGCCCCCGGGCCGCGGCTCAGAGGGCGGGGTAGTCGGTGTAGCCGCGGGCGTCGCCGCCGTAGAAGGTGCTCTGGTCGGGCTTGTTGTACGGGCCGCCGGCGCGCAGCCGGGCCGGCAGGTCCGGGTTGGCGAGGAAGAGCTGGCCGAAGGCGAGGTAGTCGGCGACGCCCTCCTCCAGGAGCGCGAGCGCGGCGTGGTCGGTGGGGCCGTCGGTCAGGGGGTTGAGGACCAGCGCGCCCGCGAAGTTCTCGCGCAGGGCGCGGGTGACCGCCCGGCTCTGCGGCGAGGTCTCCAGCACGTGCAGGTACGCGAGGTCCAGCCCGGCCAGCTCCTTGAGCAGGGCGAGGTAGGTCTCCAGCGGCTCGGGCTCGCTGATGTCGTTGTACGGGTTGCCGGGCGAGACCCGCAGGCCGGTGCGCTCGGCGCCGATCTCGGCGGCCACCGCCCGGGTCACCTCGGCGGCGAAGCGGATGCGGTTCTCCACGGAGCCGCCCCACTCGTCGGTGCGCCGGTTCGAGCCGGGGGCGAGGAACTGGTGGATCAGGTAGCCGTTGGCGCCGTGCAGCTCCACGCCGTCGAAGCCGGCGTCGACGGCGTTGCGGGCCGCGGCGGCGTAGTCGGCGATGGTGGCGCGGATCTCGGCGGGGGTCAGCTCCCGGGGCTCGTCGTGGTCCTTGGGACCCTCGGGGGTGAAGGACTGGCCGGCGGCCCGGACCGCGGAGGGCGCGACGTTGGCGGCGCCGTCGGGGCGCAGGGCGGAGTGGCCGATCCGGCCGGAGTGCATGAGCTGGGCGAAGATCCGGCCGCCCGCGGCGTGCACCGCGGCGGTGACCTTGCGCCAGCCCGCGACCTGCTCAGGGGTGTGCAGACCCGGGGTGGCGAGGTATCCCTGGCCGGCCACCGAAGGCTGGATGCCCTCGGTGACGATCAGCCCGGCGGTGGCCCGCTGGGCGTAGTACTCGGCTGTCAGCTCCGTCGGAACACCGCCCTGACCTGCACGGCTACGGGTCATGGGGGCCATGACCACCCGGTTGGCGAGCGGGGTGCCGGCGAGGGTGGTCGCCTCGAATGCGCTGGTCATCGTACGCCTCACAAGGGTATTAATGGGTCGGCCAATGAATGCCGTGAGACCACTGTAGACGATTGATTGGCCGGCCAAGGTAAAATGTCGGAGAACCCTCCGTACGGAGCAGTGCGGAGCAGCACGCGGGCACGGCGCAGCCACCCGGTCACGAGGAGCAGTCATGGACGCAGGGACCCCGGGCCGGGGCGTCGAGGAGGCCGGCGCGCCCGGCGCGTTCCTCGAAGGGCCGGTCAGCCACGCGGTGAGCCGGGTCGCGCGGCTGCACCGGATCGCGGCCGGCCGGCTGCTGCGGGAGCTGGGGCTCTACCCCGGCCAGGAGTTCGTGATGATCCACCTGTGGGACGACGGCCCGGTCCGCCAGTCCGAGCTGATCAAGGCGGTCGGCCTGGACCCCTCGACGGTGACGAAGATGCTCCAGCGGCTGGAGCACGCCGGGCACGTCCGGCGCCGCCCGGACCCGGCCGACCGGCGCGCCTCGCTGGTGGAGGCCACCGAGGCCAGTTGCGCGCTGCACGCCCGGGTCGGCGCCGCCTGGGCCGAGCTGGAGCGGCTCACGCTGACCGGGCTGGACCCGGCCGAGAGCGCCGAGCTACTGCGCCTGCTGGCAAAGGTGGAGCACAACCTCTGCCCCGAGGCCGTCGACGGCGTGCTGCCGACCTGCTGACGGGCCGGGCAATTCCGTGGCACGCCCCGGTCCGGAGGCATACGCTGCCCCGGTGACCCAGGTGATCATCCTCAACGGCCCGTCCAGCTCGGGGAAGTCCGCGATCGCGCGCTGCCTCCAGACGGTGCTGCCCGGCGCATGGCTCTCCCTCAGCGTCGACACCTTCGTGGACGCGCTGCCCGCCGCGCTGCGGGAGGGCGGGGACGGCATCGGCTTCGACGCGGACGGCGGGGTGAGCGTCGGGGCGGAGTTCCGGGCCCTGGAGGAGCACTGGATCGCCGGGGTGGCGGCCATGGCGCGGGCCGGCGCCCGGATCGTGGTGGACGAGGTGTTCCTCGGCGGGGCCGCCTCCCAGGCGCGCTGGGAGCGGGCTCTGACGGGCCTGCCGGTGCTCTGGGTCGGGGTGACCTGCGATGCGGAGGTGCTGGCGGGCCGGGAGATCGCCCGCGGCGACCGGACCCCCGGGATGGCCGCGGCCCAGGCCGCGGTGGTGCACACCGGCGTCCGGTACGACCTGGACGTGGACACGACGCGCACCGAGTCGATGGACTGCGCCCGGGCCGTCGCGGCGCGGGTGACCACCGGCTGACGGGGCGGGTGGTGCTGCGGCACCTCAGCCGCAGCACCACCCCCTCAGTCGACCACCGCCCCCTCCGCCGCCGCCGAGGCGAGGGCCATGATGCTGAGCTGGGGGTTGACCTCGGGGCAGCTCGGCAGGAGCGAGGCGTCGGCGACCAGGACCCCCTGGACGCCCCGCAGCCGGCCCACGGGGTCGGCCGGGTGCCGCTGCGGGTCGGCGCCGGCGGCGAGCGTACCGGTGGGGTGGAAGGCCGACAGGTGCAATTGACGGATCGTCACGCGCGCCAGCAGATCGGCCAGTTCGGCCGGGGACGAGGCCCGCGGGGCCGCGGTGATGCCGGTCAGCACCTGCTGGGCGCCGGCCGCGAAGAGCAGGTCGCCCATGGCGCGGACGGCGGTCAGCAGCCGCCCGGCGTCGCGCGGGGTGAGGTCGTAGCGCACCAGCGCCCGCTGCCGGCCCAGCACCCGGCCGGCGGGCCGGTCCGCGATCATCGCACCGAGGCTGGCCAGCCGGTCCGCACCCGCCAGCTCCCGGCGCAGCTCGGCGCCCAGGCCGGGCAGGACCAGGCTGCCCATCCCCGGCGGGGTGGCGGTGGCCTCGATGAGGATGCCCGCGCCCCGCAGTTCCTCGACCCCGACGCTCTGCAGGACCCCTTCCCAGGCCGTCACCGGCTGCGCGAAGCGGCCGGCCACGCTCGCGGCGGGGTGGACGCTCAGGTTGCGGCCGGTCCGCGGGTGCCCGCCCAGGCCCGAACGGCGCAGCAGCGGCGGGGACTCCAGAGCCCCGGCCGCCACCACGACCAGCGGGGCCAGCACCTCGAACTCGCTGCCGCCCGCCCGGCGCACCCGCACCCCGGCCGCCCGGGGCCCGCCGGGCCGGTCGGGGTCGACCAGGATCCGCAGCACCCGGGCCCCGGTGAGGATCCGGGCGCCCGCCGCGCAGGCGTCCGGGAGCACGGAGAGCTGCACGCTCTGCTTCGCCCCCGCCGGACAGCCCACGACGCACTGGCACGAGCCCCGGCACCCGGGGGCGTTGCGGCGCAACGGCGCGGCCCGCCAGCCCAGTTCGGCCGCTCCGGCCAGGGCCAGCAGGCCGTTGCGGCCGAGTACGTCCAGGGGTTGGGTCGCCACCCGCAGGGTGCGTTCCACCTCGTCCAGCCGGTCGTCGAGGCCGTCGACGAGGTCGCAGCCGTGGTCGCGGCGCCAGCGGCTCTGGACCTCCGGCGGAGTCCGGTAGCAGGTACCGGAGTTGACGACCGTGGTGCCGCCGACGGCGCGGCCGGTGGGCAGCAGCAGGGGCGGCCGGCCGAGGGCCAGGCCGGCGCCCCCGTCGCGGTAGAGCTCGCCGAAGCGGTCCAGCGGGGCGCGCCGGCCGAAGGAGGCGGTGGTGTGGTGCCGGCCCTCCTCCAGGACCAGGGTGCGCAGTCCGGCCCGGGCCAGGGTGCGGGCCGCGACCGCGCCGCCCGCGCCGGAGCCGACGACCACCGCGTCGGCGGTGGTGCGGGCGGGCCACTCCTCGGCCGGTACGCAGTCCAGGGGCGGGTCCGGGGGCGCGGCCGGGGCGGGCCGGGCCGGGCGGCTGCCCAGGTGTTCGGTACCCGCGGCCAGCAGCACGGGCACCTTCACGAGGTCGAGCAGCGCGGCGGCCCCGGGGTGCCCGGCCAGGGCCCGGAGCAGGTCCTCCCGGCCGGCCGGTCCGAGTGCGCCCAGGCGGCGGCCGGTGCGGGCGAGGGCGTACGCCCCGACGCCGGCCGCGGCGGCGCGGAACCCGGCGCGGGCCGGCGCGGGCAGGGTGGCGAGGACGGAGCCGAGCCGGTCGGGGACCCGGCCGGCCCACGCGTCGGCGGCGGCCCGGGGGTCGGTGGCGAGCAGGGCGTGCACCAGCGCCTCGGCGGTCATCGCTCGCCCACCTCGGCGTGGGCGGTGCCGGTCAGGGTCCAGCTCGCCTCCGGCCGCCACCGCCCCCACCAGCGCTCCAGCCGGACCACGGCGTCGGCCCGCTCGCTGTTGTGGCAGCGGGCGGGGGCGCCGTCGGGGTCGCGGTAGTCGAGTGTCAGGGTGCGCTCGGGGGGCTGGGTGACCTCGACGTGGATCCGGCGCAGTCCGGCGCGGCCGCCGACCTGCCAGACGGGCCGTCCGATGCGGGCGCGGAACCGGCCGGCGCCGGCCCAGCCGAGGGCGCTGCGCTCGGCCCGGCGGGGCCAGGTGCGGCCCCGGTGGCGCAGCCGCAGGAAGACCAGCGGGGGCAGGTCCCGCAGCAGCGGCCGGGTGGAGACGGCGGCCACCACTTCGAGGACGTCGCCGTCGCCGAGGTCGGCGTGCAGCCAGGACCAGCGCCGGGCGTTGCCGTGGCCGTAGATGCGGGCCGAGGCGCCGGGGGCGGCCTTCAGGGTGAGGGTGCCCGCCGGGTGCCGGACGGTGCCCTCGTAGCCGGCCCGGGCGGCCGGCAGCATGTGCGCGGCGGGCAGCAGCGGGCGCCGCCAGGACCAGCGGGGGAAGGTGAAGAGCGGCGCGTCTTCGGGGAGTTCGACCAGATCCCAGTGGAAGCCGCCGGCGCTGCCGGTGAGCCGGCCGGGGTGCGCCCGGACGCCGGCGGCGGCGAAGCCGCCGGGGTCCGGTTCCGGCTGCGCAACGGGGCCGAACCGGGCGTGGGTGACCGGGCCTTCGGGGGGATAGAGGGCGATCCAGCCGTGGGCGTAGGGCGGTTCGGCCGGGTCGGTGGGGGCGACCAGCTCGTGGTGGATCCACAGACCGGTGCCGGTGGCCGGGTCGGTGAGCGTGGTGTACCAGACCTCGGTGCGGCCCGGCCGCCCCGTCCAGCGGGGTGCGAACTCGACGGCACCCGGGGCGTGTTCCGGCCGGTCGGTCCGGGCCCGGGGGCGGGGGAAGCGGAAGCTCGCGAGGAAGGGCAGCAGGCCGGTGCCGAGCGGGAAGCGCAGCGTGCCGGTGCCGGCCCGGCTGCCGTCGGCCTCGTACAGCGTGCAGGGCAGCACGGTCATGGAGTGCACCGGCCGCAGCGGGGTCACCGCCTTCCAGCCGTCGAGGGTCAGGCGGCGGCCGTCGAGGGCGAAGTCCAGGCGGTAGCGGATGCGGCGGCGGGCCAGCGGGGAGATCTCCAGCTCGCCGGTGGCCCCTTGGTCGTCGGTCCGGCCCTGGATCCGGACCCGGCCGGTCAGCCGGGCCCGGGTGGTCCCGCCGGGACGCAGCAACCGGTCGGCCGTCGCGATGAGTTCGAGGCGGACGGCCCGGTCGTGGCCCTCGCCGTCGAGGCGGACGGTACCGAGCAGGGTCTCGCGGAACACCGTGCCCCGGGCGGGTCGAGCGGCGGTCATGCCAGGCCGTCCAGCATGATGCGCTCGGTGGCGCCGAGGTAGTCCTCGGCCGCGGCCCGGGCGCCCGGCCCGTCGCCCCGGCCGACCGCGTCCACGAGCGGGGCGAGCCGGTCGTACGCCGCGCCGGGGTCGGTGAACGGACCGGCGAGGGCCGTCCGGACCGGTAGGTAGGCGTTGAACAGGGTGTTGGTGAGCAGGACGTAGACGCGGTTGCCGGTGGCCCGGGCGAGGGCCCGGTGCACCTCGGCGTCGGCCAGCTGCACGGCGTCGGCTCCCTCGGACTCGCGTACCACGGCGAGGAGTTCGCGCAGCGCGGTCCGGTCCCGGGCGGTGGCCCGGGCCGCGGCCCGCTCGGCTATCAGGGTGCCGATGCTGCGCCGGACCTCGAAGATCTCGCCGATCCAGTCGGGGCTGTGCCGGACCAGCATGGGCAGCAGGTCCGCGCCGCCCAGCCGGGCGTAGTCGCGCACCCGGGTGCCGATGCCGTGCCGGGTCTCCAGCAGCCCGGCCTGGACGAGCCGGCCGAAGGCGTGCTTGAGGGTGGTGCGGGTGACGCCGTAGCCGTCGGCGAGTTGGCGCTCGGGGGGCAGCAGGGTGCCGGCGGGGTGCCGGCCGGCGAGGATGTCCTCGCGCAGCCGGCCTTCGAGCACGTCGACGATGGTCTCGCGGGGCAGGGTATCCACGGTGCGGGCACCTCCGGAAGTGGCTCAGTGGCTGAGCCACTGAACCAGTGTGCGAAAGCCCCCGTCAAGGGGGCTCCGCCGGTGAACTCCCCGCGCGGGGAGGGTGGTTCAGGAGAGCTTGCCGCCGTAGTCGGGCAGCTTGAAGGTGCGCTCCGCGTGGCCGCCGACCAGGTCGGTGGTGTTGTTGCCGATGTTCGCGATGATGGTGTAGCCGCGCGCCTCGATGTCGGCGCGGCGGGCCGTCTTGTAGGCGCTGACCTCCTCGAAGAGGGCCGGCAGGTCGCGCACGTAGAGGCCGGTCACCGGGTAGCCGACGGCCTTGAGGTTGTAGAGGGTCGGCGCGTAGACGATCCCGGGCCGCGCGGTGACGAAGAAGACCGCCACGCCGCGGGCGTTGGCGTCCTTGACCAGGTCGCGGATCTGGGCGATGGCCGGGGTGGGCCAGGTCCAGAAGTAGTGGAAGTCGGTCTCCAGCGAGGAGTTGTCGATGTCCAGGACGATCGCGGGCTTCTCGCCGGCCGGGGAGTTGGCGATGCGCTGGTCCAGGTAGGGCCGGGCGGTGTCGACCACGGCGGCGACGTCACGCTGCCAGGCGTTGTAGTCGATGCCGAGGATGGCCGCGTTGCCACCGGTGGCGGCGTAGGTCGTGGCCGCGGGGGCCGGCGCGGGGGCGGCCTGGGCCGGGGCCGCGGTGACGGCGAGCGAGGCGACGGCGGCGGCGGACACGGCGGCACGCACGATCAACGTGTTCCCGAGCATGGGGGGTTGCTCCTCGGACAGAGCGGCGGCCGGCGGGCCGCGCGCAGACGTGTTTCAGGTCAATGGCATGAACACGCCCAAGAATGGGCGGGGCGTCGCTCCATGTCTACTGGTCGGTAGGAAATTCCTCGTGGCCGCCGGGTGAACCGCGGCCACCGCCATGGCCGAGCGGGCCGTCCGGCCCGGTCACTCCGGCAGCAGCGCCCCGGTCAGGTGGTCCAGCGCCACCTGCGCGTGCAGCCGGACCCCGGTGACCAGCGTGTCGTCGTCCGCGTAGAAGCCCGGGTGGTGGTTCTGCACCACGCCCCGTCCGCCCGGGGTCGGTTGCGGATGTCCCGCCGCGTCCAGTTCGGCGTCCTGCACGCCGAGCATCACGTACAGCCCGCCGAAGGCCTTCACGAACTCCGAGACGTCGTCGTAGCCCAGGGTCGGCGAACTCTCCACCACCCGCTCCCGGCCCGCCACCCGCCGCAGGCTCGGCAGCGCGGCCGCCACCCACTCCGCGCTGTTGTGCACCGGCGGTACCTCCTGCAAGTACGCCGTCTCCGCAGTGCAGTTGTAGGCGAGCGCGGTGTGCTCCACCAGCGTCGACAGCCGCTTGCGGACCTCCCCCATGCCGGCCTCCTCGATGCAGCGGACGGTGCCCCAGAGGGTGACCGTCTCGCCGATGACGTTGAAGCGGCCCACGTCCTCGACGTGCCCGATGGTGACGGTCACCGGGTCGAAGGCGGACACCTGCCGGTACAGCTGGCCGATCCCGGTGAGCAGGGCCCCGGCGGCCGGCATCGGGTCCACGCCCTTCCACGGGGTCGAGCCGTGCACCTGGTGCCCGGTGAGCACGATCCGCACCAGGCAGGAGGCCGCGTACTGGTTGCCCACCCGGTACCCCACGTACCCCTTGGGATGGGGGGTGATGTGCATGCCGAAGGCCATGGTCGGCACCGGGCCGGCGAAGGCACCGGCCGCCAGCATGGCCCGGGCGCCGCCCTCCTCGTCCACCGGCGGGCCCTCCTCGGCGGGCTGGAAGACGAAGAGGACCGTACCGGGCAGCCGCTCGCGCAGCCCGGCCAGGACGGTCGCCGCGCCCAGCAGCATGGCGGTGTGGCAGTCGTGCCCGCAGGCGTGCGAGACGGGGAAGGGCCCGCCGGGGTAGTCGGCGTCCACGACCGCGGACGCGAACTCCGCGCCGCACAGGTCGCGCACCGGCAGCGCGTCCATGTCCGCGCGCAGCGCCGCCACCCGCTCCCCCGGCAGGCCGCCGCGCAGCACCCCGACGACGCCGTGCCCGGCGATGCCGGTGCGCACCTCGTCCAGGCCCAGGGCGCGCAGTTCTTCGGCGACCAGTCGGGCGGTACCGGCCTCGCGGTTGGGGAGTTCGGGGTGCGCGTGCAGGTGGCGCCGCCAGGCCACGACCCGGCCGGCCACCTCGGCGGCGGCCCGGTCCAGGGCGGCGTACGCGTCCTCGTCCGCGGGGCGGGGGTCCGGCACCTGGGTCATGGGGCTCGCTCCTCGGCTCGGCGGTGCTGGTCCCTCGTACGGTCCGCTCGGATCAACGATCCGTCAGAAGATACAACCGCAACGCGAGTTGGTTCTCCAGGGCGCGTTCGGGCGTGTTCCAGTCCCGGCCCATGAGCTGGCCCACCCGCTCCAGCCGCTGGGTGACGGTGTTGATGTGCACGTGCAGTTCGTCCTTGGCGCGGGTCAGGCTCGCGCCGTGCCGGTAGTACGCCTCCAGGGTGCGCAGCAGCTCGGTGCCGCGCTGCCGGTCGTACGCGAGGACGGGGCCCAGCACCCGCTCCACGTACCCGCCGAGGTCGGCACCCTCGCCCAGCAGGACGCCGACGAAGCCGAGGTCGGCGAGGGCCGCGCCGCGGCCGGTGCGGCCCAGCGCGTGCAGGGCCTCCAGGCAGCGGACCGCCTCCGCGTAGGCGGCCGGGAAGTCCTGGGGCGCGGTGGCCGGTCCGGCCGCGCCGACGGTCACGGGCGCGCCGACGGCCCGCCCCAGGCTCTCGGCGAGGGCCGCGGCCCGGGGGCCTGGGCCGGTGCCGGGGAGCAGCAGGACCACGTGCCCACCGTGGGCCCCGGCCAGGCCCCCGCCGGTGCGGGCGTGCCGGGCCGCCTCGGTGGCCAGCCGGGAGCGGTCGCCGGGCGCGCAGTGGGCCAGCAGGACGGTGTGCGGGCGGGCGGGGTCGATCCCGAGGCGGCGGGCCCGCAGCGCGAGGCTGGAGAGCTGCCGGGGGCCGGCGTCGGCGGCGAGGGTGAGGAGGTCGTCGAGGAGTTCACCGCGGACCCGGTCCTCCGCCTCGGCCACCGAGCGCCGCATCAGCAGCAGCAGGGCCGTGACCAGCCCGGCGCGTTCGAAGAGCCGCCGGTCGGAGTCGGGCAGCACGGGTCGGCCGGTCAGGGCCAGCGAGCCGAGGAGTTCGGGCCCGGCCAGCACGGCGCAGACCCAGACCTCCCCGACGGGGACGGCCCGGCCGGCCGTCCGGGCCGCGGCCACCCCGGCGGCGGGCGGCGCGGCGGCGCCCTCGGCGGTACGGGCCAGTTCGGTGCCGTCGGCGTCGTGGACGACCAGGTCGCCGCCGAGCACCGCGGCGGTCTCCCGGGCCACGTCCTCGGCGCCGCCGCCGCGCAGCACCAGGTCGGTGAGCCGGTCGTGGGTCTCGGCGGCCCGGCTGATGGCCCGGTTGGCGGCGTTCAGGCCGACCAGGGCGGCCCGGGTCTCCTCCAGGCGGCTGGCGCTGTCGATGGCGATGGCGGCGTGGTCGGCCAGCGAGGCGAGCAGGGCGATGGCGTCCTGGGTGAACTCGCGCACCGCCCGGTCCGCGGCGAAGAGCACCCCGATGACGCGGGAGCCGAGCCGCAGCGGCACCCCGAGGATGCCGCGCAGCCCCTCCTCGGCGACTCCGCCGTCGATGGCGGAGGTGTGCCGGAAGCGGGTGTCGGTGCGGTAGTCGGTGCTGGCGTACGGGCGGGCCGTCTGGGCGACCAGCCCGCCCAGCCCCTCGCCCATGCCCAGCCGCAGCTGCTGGAAGGCGGCGGAGACCGAGCCCTCGGTGACCCTCATGTACGTGTCCCCGGCCGCCGGGTCGTTCAGGGTCAGGTACGCCACGTCGGCGCGCAGCAGGGTACGGGCGCGCCGGACGATGGCGCGCAGCACGGCGTCGAGGTCCCGCAGGCCGGCCAGGTCCCCGGCGGTGTCGAAGAGGGCTTCGAGCTCGGCCTCGCGGCGGCGGTGCTGGTCCAGGGTGCGGTGGATGCCGAGGGCGGCCTCGGCGGCCCGGGCGAGCAGCGCCCGCTCCTCCGGTCCGGCGGTGGCGGCCGCGCCGCGGGCCGTGGCGACGGCCCGCTCCAGCTCTTCGGCGGGTCCGCCCTGGGCGAGTACGTCGAGGAGGGCGGCGAGGGCGGGCGCCCCGGTCCCCGCGTCGGGTGACGGCAGCGGCCGGGCCGCCTCGGCGGTCCGGCCGGCCGCCGGATGGTGGTCGCGGTGCATGGTGCGGATGGTAGGCCCCCGTACCGGCGCGGGTCAGACCCGCTCGGCGGCGGTGGCCGGTGCGGGCTCGGTCCGGGGTCCGGCGAGGGCGCGGCCGCGGGTCTCCCGGGCGCGGGCGACCGTGAAGGTGGTGACCAGGGCGGCGAAGCACAGGTACACGGAGACCGGTACCGAGGAGTCGTAGTCCGACAGCAGCTCGACGGCGATGATCGGGGCGAGGGCGCCGGCCACGATCGAGGCCAGCTGGGAGCCGAGCGAGGCGCCGGAGTAGCGGACCCGGGTGTCGAACAGCTCGGTGACGAAGGCGGCTTGGGGTCCGTACATCGCGCCGTGCAGCAGGAGCCCGGCGGTCACGGCCAGCGCGATGACGGTGAAGGACCTGGTGTCCAGGAGCGCGAAGAAGACGAAGGCCCAGACCGCCATGCCCACCGAGCCGATGAGGGTGACGGGCCGCCGGCCGATCCGGTCGGAGAGCGCGCCCCAGGCCGGGATGGTGACGAAGTGGACCGCCGAGCCGATCAGGACGGCGTTGAGAGCGGTGCTCTTGGGGAGGTCGAGGTGGACGGTGACGTAGACGAGCAGGAAGGAGGTGAGGATGTAGTACGAGATGTTCTCCCCGAAGCGGGTGCCGATGGCGATCAGCACCTCCCGCCAGGAGCGGCGCACCACGTCCACCACGGGCGCCGGCTGCTCCTCCGCAGCGGCCTCGGCGCGGGCCTGCGCCTCGAGGAAGAGCGGGGACTCGGACACCGACAGCCGGATCCACAGCCCGACGCCGACCAGGACCCCGGAGAGCAGGAAGGGGATCCGCCAGCCCCAGGCGAGGAACTGCTCGTCGGACTGGACGGCGGCCAGCAGCGCGAGCACCCCGGTGGCGAGCAGGTTCCCGCCGGGCGCCCCGGCCTGCGGCCAGGAGGCCCAGAAGCCGCGGCGCTCGTCCCCGCCGTGCTCGGCGACGATGAGCACGGCCCCGCCCCACTCCCCGCCGAGGGCGAAGCCCTGCACCAGCCGCAGCACCGTCAGCAGCACCGGCGCGGCGGCCCCGACGGCGGCGTGGGTGGGCAGCAGCCCCATCGCGAAGGTCGACCCGCCCATCAGCA
The DNA here is from genome assembly GCF_040684615.1 of Streptomyces sp. NPDC089919. Classification (NCBI taxonomy): domain Bacteria; kingdom Bacillati; phylum Actinomycetota; class Actinomycetes; order Kitasatosporales; family Streptomycetaceae; genus Streptomyces; species Streptomyces sp. NPDC089919. The sequence continues at coordinate 124,275 of NZ_JBFBGK010000006.1, read as the reverse complement.
ACAGGCTGACCACCAGCAGCTTCTTCCGCCCCAGCCGGTCACCGTAGTGCCCGAACACGATCCCGCCGAGCGGCCGCGCGAGGAAGCCGATGGCATAGGTGACGAAGGAGATCAGCGTCCCGGTGAGCGGATCCGAGGACGGGAAGAACAACTTGTTGAACACGAGCGCGGCGGCAGAACCGTAGAGGAAGAAGTCGTACCACTCGACGGTGGTGCCGATCAGGCTGGCGCCGACGATGCGGGCGAGGGCTCTGGGGGGCGTGGATACGGGTGTTGCGGCGGCCATGGTCACCACTTCCGGGGGTGGGCGGGGGACGGGGGTCGTGTCGCCACACCATAGGAAGGGGCGGGGGCGGGGCGTATGTGGGGAGCAGCCACAGTTGAGGGTCTCGGCATCCTTTCCGCCCCCATACTGGGGCCTGTCAGGGCTACGCGAGAGGCGACCAGGGGGACGCACACAAGGTGTCAGATGCGCTCTGTACGGAGCGGTTTGACGGTGCGGTGGGGAGCGCCGCGGCGGCGTGCGAGCCGTCCTCGACCCGGTGCCCAGCCGGGCGCGCCCCGGCGGCCGGGGGTGACCCGGGCGACGGGGCGGCACCGCGCGGCTGTCGGCCGAGCGGCCACGCCCACCCGAAGGTCTTGTCGGCGAAGGCCCAGAGGAAGACGGACGCCGTCAGCAGGCGGGTGCCGGCCGCGACGCGTGCGACGGTCGACGGCAGGGCGAGCTCGTCGGCGTCGGTCGCGGCGCGGCGGCCCGCGGCCGGGACGGCCCGGCGCCGGCCGGCGAGGCGCGATCCCGGCAGACGGTGCTGGTTCAGTGCCATGACGTGGGAGCCTTCCGTGAGGGGCACGCCGGGTGCGTGCCCTTGCCGATGTCCTCGGGCGCAGAGCCCTGTGCCGTCACGAGCCGGAGCCCCAGGCCGCTTCGGCGGGCCTCGGCGGCTCCCCGGGCCAAGGCCTGGTACCAGTTGCCCGCCGGGTCGATGGTGACGATCACTTCGCCGTTCTCGATGGTGGTCATGACGCCTCACTCCGGTGCTGGTCGCCGCGTTGCGGGACGAGTTCGACGGGGCAGTGCGCGTGGCGGACGAGGCTGTGGACCGCGTGCCCCGGAGCGCGGCCGACGGCTCGGCGACCGCCCATGACCAGCAGGTCGGCATGGCGGGAGGCCTCCGCCAGCACTCCGGCGACGGACACCCCCTGGTCGACGTCCGCGATCACGGTCAGCGAGGGGTACTCGTCCCGGATCTGCTCGGCGACGTCGGCCAGGCCCGGTCCGCGCTGTTCGCCGACCGGCCCCGCGGGACGCTGCAACCGGCTTCGTACGTGGAGCAGGCGTAGCGAGGCCCGGCGCAGTTCCGCGGCCTGCGCGGCGTGGCGCGCGCAGTCCAGGTCGCGCCCGTCCCGGACCGCGGCCAGCACGACGCCCTTGTCCGGACCGGCCCCGTCCCCCTTGACGACGATCACCGGGGTGCGGGCCTGCACGGCGGCCCCGAGTCCGGCCGGGCTCCCCACCAGATGACCGAAGCCGCCCGGGGTGTGGTCGCCGACCACGATGGTGGCCCCGTCGGCCGCGGCCCGGCGCAGGCTCATGGCCGGCCCGGCACCGCTCAGCTCCGTCGAGACGGACAGGGCGGGGTGACGGTCGCGCACCTCGCCGGCCGTTCGCTCGAGCAGTGCACGGCCCGCCTCGCGGAGGCGTTCCGCTGCCTCGGCCGGAAGGTCCAGGATCCGCCCCTCGACGTCGGACCCGTGCACGAGGTGCAGGGGGCGCCTGCGCCGCGCGGCCTCGTCCGAGGCCCAGAGAGCCGCGCGCCTGGCCTCCCCGGACTCGTCGACGCCGACGACGACCGGCCCGACCTGCGGACCGGTCCTGCTTGCGTTCATGCTTCCTCCTCGCCGAGCACCAGTGGGAACGGCTCCACGCTGACAGCGCGGCCCGCTCCAGGAGAGGGACCCACCGGCCCGCGCACGGCCCGAAGGTCCCGGCGCGGGGCGCCGCATCCGCCCGGAGGGCCGGTCGGCCTACGCGCAGGACCGGTCGGCCCTCACGCACCGCGGTGTCCGGCGCGCAGGCTGGGGCCATGACTGCCACCGCCCCCTCCCCCGACCGGGTCGCGACGGCCGACCCGGTGCTGGCATGCGACCGGCTGGTACGGCGTTTCGGCGAGCTGACCGCCGTGGACGGCGTCAGCCTCACGGTCCTTCCCGGTCAGACGTACGGCCTGCTCGGCCCGAACGGCTCCGGCAAGACCACCACGATCCGCATGGTGTGCGGGCTGCTGCGGCCCGACGGCGGCACCGTGCGCGTGGGTGGTCACCTCGTCGGCACCGCGGCCGGGCCCGCGAAGCGGCTGGTCGGGTACGTGCCCCAGGACATCGCGCTCTACGGGGACCTCAGCGTCCGCGAGAACCTCGACTTCTTCGGCCGCCTCTACCGGCTCCCGCGCGCCGAGCGGGCGCGCCGGGTGCGCGAGGTGCTGGAGCTGGTCGATCTGACGGCACGGGCCGAGGACCGGGTGGACACCCTGTCCGGCGGGATGCGCAGGCGCCTCAACATCGGGGCCGGACTGGTGCATTCGCCGACCCTGCTCATCCTGGACGAGCCGACCGTCGGCGTCGATCCGCAGAGCCGCCACGCCATCCTGGAGAGCGTCCGGCGCTTCGGGGAGGAGGGTATGGCCGTCCTCTACACGACCCATTACATGGAGGAGGCCGAGCGGCTGTGCGACCGGGTCGGGATCATCGACCACGGCCGGCTGGTAGCGGAGGGCACCCACCGGGAGCTGGTGGCCCTGGTCGCCGGGCGCGACCGGATCCGGCTGACGGCGGTCGGCGACGTCTCCCGGTACGTGGCCGCCTGCCGCGGGTTGCCCGGGGTGGACGGCGTCGGCGCGGCCGGCGAGCACGGCGAGGTCCTCGAGGCCGTGGTGCGCGACGCCCACAGCCTGCTTCCGGGCCTGCTCGACCTGGCACGGGAGAACGACGTCCAGGTCAGGAGCGTGGACGTCGACGAGCCCGACCTGGAGGCGGTCTTCCTTCACCTCACCGGCACCGCCCTGAGGGAGTGACCGGCCATGGCCTCGCCCGTCCTGAGCATCGCCGTGAAGGACCTGCGCCAGCGGCTGCGCGACCGCTCGGCCTGGATCCTCGTCTTCCTGGCCCCGTTGGCGATCACCACCCTCATGGCCCTGGCTTTCGGCGGCAGCACCCGTTTCCACGCCGACCTGGGTTACGCGGACCTCGACCACGGGCCTGCGGCCACCGCCCTCGACGCGGCCCTGCACCGGCCCGAACTCTCCGGAACCGTCACCGTGCGCAGGTACGACACGCAGGACCAGGCCCGCGCCGCCGTCGCGGACGGCACGGTCCAGGCGGCCGTGGTCGTACCCCACGGCTTCACCGCTTCGCTCGACACGGCCACCCCGGCTCCGATCGCCGTCCTGGACAGCGTCGACCAGCCGCTGGCCGCCCAACTCGCCCGTGCGGTCACCGAGTCCTACACCGCCCACGTCGACGCCGCCCGGCTGTCGGTCGGCACCGCCGTGGCCGCCGGCACACCGGCCTCCGAGGCACCCGCGCTCGTGGCGCGTGCAGCCGCCGGCCAACTGCCCGAGACGGTGGGGCCCGTGGGGCTGGCCGACAGCCCGTTGAAGGCCGTGAGCTACTTCGCCCCTGCCATGGGCATGTTCTTCGTCCTGTTCACCATCGGATTCGGCGCCCGCAGCTACTTCGCCGAGCTGCGGCAGGGCACCCTGGACCGCATCGCGGCGGCGCCGGTGGGCCGCGGGGCCCTGCTCCTGGGCAAGTCCTTCTCCTCCTTCGTCTACGGTCTCGCCGGCCTGGCCACCACGGTCGTCGCGTCCCGTCTCCTCTTCGGTGCCCACTGGGCGGACCCGCTCGGGGTGGTCCTGCTGTGCGTGGCCATGGCCGCCTCGGTCGTCAGCCTCACCGCTCTGGTCATCGCCCTGGCCCGGACCGAGGAGCAGGCGCAGGGATTGTCGTCCGTGGTGGTCTTCGCGCTGGTCCTGCTCGGCGGGAACTTCGTCTTCGTCTCCGCGGCGCCGCCGCTGATGCGGCGCCTCGCGCTGTTCACCCCCAACGGCTGGGCGCTGCGCGGCTTCACCGACCTGGGCACCGGAGTGCGGGGCTGGGCGGCGTACGGACCGCCCCTGTTGGGGATCACCGCCTGCACCGTGGCCGCCGCACTGGTGACCGCCCTGCTGATGCGACTTCGGAGGCCGTCGTGACACTGCCCGTCGCTCTCGCCGTCACGCGTGCCACCGTGCGGCGGACGCTGCGCGACCGCACGGCGCTGTTCTTCATGCTGCTGCTGCCGGTCGCCATCATCGTGGTCATCGGCACCGTGGTCGGCGGCTTCGACCAGTTCCGGATCGGGGTCGTGCACTCCCCCGGCGAAGGGCCGGTCGCCGTGGAGCTGGCCGGCGACCTCGACCGTTCCGACGGGCTCGAGACCCGCGCGTACGCCAGTGAGGCCGCCGCGCGCACGGCGCTGCGGCGCGGGGAGCTCGACGCGGCCGTGGTGCTCCCGGCCGGTCTGGACTCCGCCGCGCGGGCCGGCCGCCCCGTCACCGTCCCGGTGCTCGTCGAACCGGGCGGCGGGAGCGGGTACGCGGCCGTCTCCTCGGTCTCGGCGGTGGTCTCCGACCACGCGGCCCGGATCCAGGCCGCCCACTTCGCGATGGACCGCCGCGGCGGGGGCTTCGAGGAACGCCTCGCGCTGGCCCGGGTGACGGCGCAGCGGGTCCGGCCGGTCGGGATCACCACCTTGACCCCGTCGGACCGCGGCGATCTCCTGCCGCTGGGGTACAGCTACAGCGCGCCCACCATGCTCGTGCTGTTCGTGTTCATCAACTCCCTCGCCGGCGGCGCCGCCATCGTGCAGACCCGGCGCTCCGGTGTCTACGCACGGGCCCTGGCCGCCCCGGTGCCGGTGCGCGCCCTCGTCCTGGGCGAGACGGGCGCCTACCTGGCGCTGGCCCTGGTGCAGTCCCTCCTGATCGTCACCATCGGTGCACTGGTCTTCGGCGTCTCCTGGGGCGATCCGGTGGCCGCCGCGCTCCTGGTCGGCATGTGGGCGCTGGTCGGCACCGGCGCGGGCGTCCTGTCCGGCGCGGTCTTCCGTACGCCCGAGCAGGCGGGCGCCGTGGGGCCCGCCCTGGGCATCGGGCTCGGGATGCTCGGGGGCTGCATGTGGCCGCTGGCGATCGTGCCCGGCTGGCTCCGTGCGGCAGGCCACGCAGTGCCGCAGGCCTGGGCGGTCGACGCCTGGACGGAACTGCTGTCCCGGGACGGGGGCGTCGCCGACATCGCCGGCCGCCTCGCCGTACTGGCCGGCTTCGCCGCCGTCCTCCTCGCGCTGGCCGCGCTGGGTCTGCGCCGGCGGCTGACCGAGCCGGTTCCCGGCGGCCCGGGGTGATCCGAGGGCCGGTGCCCGGCCGTCCACGGCGGACGGTCGGGCCTCGGACGGGGACCGATGGTCCCTTTTGCCGCGTACGCCCCCGCACTGATGCTGGCGGTGACGGCCTGCATCCCCCGAGCAGACGGACGGTTCCCATGACGACCTACGTGTACGACTTCAGTGAGGGCAGCCGTGAGATGGCCGCGCTGCTCGGCGACAAGGGCGCCGGCCTGGCAGAGATGACCGGCATGGGCCTGCCGGTGCCACCGGGCTTCACCGTCACCACCGAGGCCTGCCGTTCCTACCTCGCGACCGGCGCCCTGCCGGACGGGTTCGACGGCCAGCTCACCGCCCATCTCGCCGCCCTGGAGCTGGCGACGGGCAAGCAGCTCGGGCAGGTGGGCGACCCACTGCTGCTGTCCGTGCGCACCGGGGACCGCTTCTCGGCGCCCGGGGTGGCGGAGACGGTCCTGGACATCGGGCTGGACGACTACTCGGTCCTGGGGCTGGGCAAGGGGCCCGAGCACGAGCGGTTCGCCTGGGACTCCTACCGCCGACTCGTCCAGATGTTCGGGACCACGGTGATGGGAGTCGACGGCGACCTCTTCGCAGCGCTGACCGCCCGAGTCGAGAAGCAGCACGCCGTGGCCGACGACAGCCGGCTGGACGTCCCGGACCTGATCCGGCTCGTGGAGTCCTCCAAGGACCTGATCAGCCGGGAGACCGGCGAGGAGTTCCCCCAGGACCCTGCCGAGCAGTTGCGGCGGGCGGTCCGGGCGGCCTTCTCCTCCTGGAACGGCGAGCGGGCGCGGACGGCCCGCCGGCGGTCCGGGGTCCCCGAAGGGGCAGGAACGGCCGTGGTCGTGCAGCGCATGGTCTTCGGCAACCTCGGTCCCGATTCGGGCAGCGGTGTCGCCGTCACTCGGGACCCGGCCACCGGCGGACCGGGACTGCACGGCTCGTACCTCCCCGACGCACAGGGCGAGGACGTCGTCGCCGGCGTCCGCGACCCGCTGCCCCTGCGTCGGCTGGCGGACCTCCATCCCGCCGCCTACCAGCAGCTGAGTGCATCCCTGGAGCGGCTGGAGGCCCGCTACCGGGAGCCCTGCTACGTCGAGTTCACCATCGAGGACGGAACGCTGTGGCTGCTCGAGACCCGAGTGGGCGCCCGCGCAGCGTGGCCGGCCTCGCCCTGACACAGCGCCACCCGGCGGACCGGCGCCATGGGCCGACCGGACCTCGTCCATGGCCCCACAGGCCCTGGGGCGGCGCCGGTGGAGGTGGTCGACTGGTGTCGTTGCACTTCCCGAACCGCGGCGAAGGAGTAGGCAATGCCCGCATCGCGCTACACCGTCAGTGACGTCATGACGCACACGGCCGTCGCCATAGGCCGTGAGGCGTCGTACAAGGAGATCGTCGAGCTGATGCACGAGTGGAAGGTGAGCGCCGTCCCCGTCCTCGAGGGCGAGGGCCGCGTCGTGGGAGTCGTCTCCGAGGCCGACCTCCTGCCGAAGGAGGAGTTCCGCCGCGAGGAGCCCGTGCTCCCGCAGCAGCTGGAGGAAGCCTCCAAGGCCGGAGGTGTGCTCGCCGAGGAGCTGATGACGAGCCCGGCGATCACCGTCCATCCTGGCGCCGGCATCGCCGAGGCGGCCCGCATCATGGCCGTCAAGCGCGTCAAGCGCCTGCCGGTGGTCAATGCGCTCGGCCTGCTGGAAGGGGTCGTGAGCCGCAGCGACCTGCTGAAGGTCTTCCTGCGCCCCGACGAGGAGCTGGTGGAGGAGGTCCGCGGGGCCGTACTGGCCGAGCTGGCACCGGGCCTCCCCCTGGAAGCCTCGGTGCACGACGGCGTCGTCACCCTCCGCGGACCGCTGCGTGACCGCGCCCTGGTACCCCTGATCGCGCGCGCCGTCAGCGCTGTCGAGGGAGTCGTGGACGTGCGGATGGAACTCGACGGCGCGGTCCCGGCGCATACCTAGCAAGGCGGACGGGGTGGGGGCCCGGGAGCTCCGCTGCGCGGGTGCGCATCCCGTCAGTGCTGAGACAATGCGGGTGGAAGCATGCTCAGCGCGGTCCCGATCAGGCGGCGAACATGTCCGACGTACCAGGTGCCCCCTCGGCGGCGCCGATCAAGGTGTTCCTCCTCGACGACCACGAGTTGGTCCGCCGGGGCCTGCGCGACCTCCTGGAAGCGGAGGCGGACATCACCGTCGTCGGCGAGGCGGGTACCGCCGAGCAGGCGCTGGCCCGCGGGCCGGCGCTGCGCCCGGACGTCGCCGTCCTCGACGTACGGCTGCCCGACAGCGACGGCATCACCGTCTGCCGGGAGCTCCGCTCGCGGATGCCCGGTCTGGCGTGCCTGATGCTGACGTCCTTCGACGACGAGGACGCCTTGTTGGACGCGATCATGGCAGGGGCTGCCGGATACGTCCTCAAGCAGATCAAAGGCTCCGACCTGGTCTCCGCCGTACGGACCGTCGCCACCGGCCAGTCCATGCTCGACCCGGCCACCACCGCCCGCCTGATGCACTCGCTGCGCGACCCCGAAGCCGGCGAGGAACCCGAGGACGCCCGGCTGGCGACGCTCTCCGAGCGCGAACGCGCCGTCCTGGAACTGATCGGGGACGGCCTCACCAATCGCCAGATCGCCAAACAGCTCTACCTGTCGGAGAAGACCGTCAAGAACCACATCTCCCGCCTGCTGGGCAAGCTGGGAGTCGAGCGCCGTGTCCAGGCCGCGGTGATCGCCGCTCAGGTCCACCCGCAGGGCCATGACGGCGAGCGCCCACCGGGTGGGCGGTGAGGGTCCGCCCGATACCCGCGGATCCTGACGGTGCGGTGGGCGGCCGGGTCACGGCGCCGTCGGCGCCAACGGGACCTGCCATTCCAGACGGGTACCGCGCCGCCCGTCCCGTGCGGTGACCGTCATGCGGCCACCGAGGCGCTCGGCGCGTTCGTGGAGGTTGCGCAGTCCGCTGCGCCGGCCGCCCTCGGGCATGCCCACGCCGTCGTCGGTCACCGTGACGGTCAGAGCCCCGTCGGCCGCGACGAGGGCGACCTCCCCGCTCGCCGCTCCGGCATGACGGGCGATGTTGGTCAGGGCCTCACCGAGGACGGCCAGGGCTTCGTCGGCGACGGACTGCGGTACGTCCGTGTCGATCAGGCCTTCCATCCGCAGTGCGGGGGCGAAGCCGAGGCCGGCGGTGGCCTCGTCCAGGACCTGGACGGCTCGTGAGCGCAGCTTCGAGCCGCGGGTGGGCGCCTCGCGGTCCCGGAGCCCGAAGATGGTCGAGCGGATGATCTTGATGGTGGCGTCGAGGTCGTCGACGGCGCGGGCCAGTCGTTCGGACGCCTCGGGGTGATCGACGAACCGCTGGGCGCTCTGAAGGGTCATCCCGGTCGCGAACAGGCGCTGGATGGCCAGGTCGTGCAGGTCCCGGGCGATGCGGTCGTGGTCCTCCAGCAGGCTCATCTGCTCGGCGTCGCGGCGCCGGTCGGCCAGTTCCAGGGCGAGGGCCGCCTGGCCGGCGAATCCGGGGAGCGCGGCGACCTCGGCGGTCGCGAACGGCGGGCGGCCATGGCGCCTGGCCAGCAGGAGCACGCCGCTGAGCTTCTCCTTCGTGCCGACGGTGACGCCGGTGGCGGGCCCGAAGCCCTTCCAGCGTTCGGGCTGGACGGTGATGCGCTCGTCCGACTCGATGTCGGCGACGACGACCAGGCCGTTCTCGGCCAGAGCGGCATCGACGAGGGTGCCCTCGGTACTGGGCAGGACGATCCCCTGATGCGCTTGTGCGCCCTCGCCGAGGGCGAGGGAACCGCGCAGCTCCCCGCCGGGGCCGAGCAGGTAGAAGACGCCCATGTCGGCGCCGGTGATGTCCTTGGCACGCTCGAGCATCCCCTCGAGGACCTCGTCCTGCGGGGTACCGGAGAGGAGGGCGCTGGTGATGTCCGAGCTGGCGGCCAGCCAGCGCTCACGCAGGCGTACCTCCTCGAAGAGGCGCGCGTTCTCGATGGCGATCCCCGCCGCCACGGCGAGGGTGGACAGGACCGACTCGTCCTCGGCGTCGAAGTCGACGCCGCCGCGCTTCTCGGTCAGGTAGAGGTTGCCGAAGACCTCCTCGCGGACCCGGATGGGCACGCCCAGGAAGGAGTGCATCGGCGGGTGGTGGTCCGGGAAGCCGTACGAGGAGGGGTGCTGGGACAGCTCGGACAACCGCAGCGGCTCGGGGTGGCGGATCAGCTCGCCGAGAATGCCGTGGCCCGAGGGCAGGTCGCCGATCTGCGCGCGCAGATCGGCGCTGATGCCCACGGGCAGGAACTGCGCCAGCCGCTTGTCGTCGCCGATCACGCCCAGGGCGCCGTACTCCGCGTCGACCAGCACCACGGCCGCCTCGACGATGCCGCGCAGGACCTGCGGCAGGTCCAGCTCCCGGCCCACGGACATGACGGCTTCCAGGAGGCCGTTCAGGCGGTCCCGGGTGCCCCTGACCTCGTCGATCCGTACCTGGAGTTCGTCGAGCAGCTCGTCCAGCCGCAGGCGCGGCATGCGTGATCCGGCAGCTGGGGAGTCCGTGCTCATAGCCCGCCTCCGGCCGGTGTCATGGGTGGGAGGACCACGCCTTTCACGGTAATACCGGCAGCGGGCGGGTGTCCCCCTCAGTGCGCCCGCCCGTCGTGAAGGTGGCGGACGTGGGCGTCCGGGCCGGGGAAGAACACGGTCGTGCGGCCCGTGTCGGACCACCGGACGTCGTAGGGCGGGGTCCCGTCCGCGTGGTGCAGGGCGACGACCTACGCGCCGAAGGCCAGGCGTGGACCGGGCGGCACGAGCCACGTCACGAGCCCTCGGTCTCCGCGCCGTCCAGCGTGCAGTGGACGTCGACGATCCCCTCGACGGAGCGCGTGAGGCGTTCGGCGGCGGGGATCAGGGTGCGGTCCCTGACCTGGCCCGTGAGGGTGGCGACCCCCTGGACGACGGTCACGTGTACGGCTTCGTGGGACAGCGGGAAGAGGCGCCTGACGACGTTCTGGCGTATGTCGGCGGTGAGGTCGTCGTCGGTGCGCAGGAAGACCTTGAGGAGGTCGGCGCGGCTGACGATGCCCTTGAGGGTGCCGTCGGCGTCGACGACCGGCAGGCGCTTGACGTGCCGGTCGGTCATGAGGCGGGCGGCCTGCGGGAGGGTGGCGTCGGGGCGGATGGTGACGGCGGGCGTGGTCATGAGGTCCTCGGCGCGGGTGGAGCCGGCCTTGGCGGTGTCGCCGAGCCGGCGCATCTGCTCGATCAGGCCCGGGCGGTGTTCGTGGAACTCCTCCTTCGGGAGGAGGTCGGCCTCGGAGACGACGCCGACGACCCGGCCCTCGCCCTCGATCACGGGCAGGGCGGTCACCTTCCACCGGCCCATGGCGGCGGCGATCTCCTTGAAGGCGGTGTCGGGGGTGACGGCGACGACCCTGGCGGTCATCACGTCGGCGACGGTGTACGGGGAGGTGGTCATGACGGGTTCCTCAGCGGGCGTGGGCGAGCGGACGGGGGCGTGCGCGGGGCCGGCCGGCCCCGCTCAGCGGACCAGGACGGACTCCCCGGACTTGGGCACGACGGCCGTCCAGCCCAGCTCGTCCGCGATCCGGTCCCGCAGGGTCCCGGCGGCGCCCTCCTCGCCGTGGACCAGGTAGGTGGTGTGCGGGGGCGGTGCGGCGCGCAGCCAGTCGATGATCTGGTCGGCGTCGGCGTGCGCGGAGAAGTGCGGGACGTCGGCGACCTCCGCCCGGACCGGCACGTACTCGCCGAACATCTTCAGCACCCTCGCCCCGTCCACCAGGTCCCGGGCCCGGGTCCCGGCAGCCGCGAAACCGACGATGACGACCGCGTTGCGCGGGTCGGGCAGGATCCGGTGGAGGTGGTGCAGGACACGACCGCCGGTGGCCATGCCTGCGGAGGAGACGATGACCGCCGGTCCGGTGGCGTCGTTGATGTCGATCGACTCCTGGACGGTGCGGGCGGCCAGGAAGGGCTCCGGGCTGATCGCGGCCTCGCCCGCGGCGATGATCTCGGGGCGCAGCTCCGGCGAGCGGGAACGTACCGCGTCGCGGTAGACGTCCAGGGCGGCCAGGGCCATGGGGCTGTCGACGTAGACGGGGACGTGGCGGGGCAGGGTGCCGTCCTGGCGGAGGGCGGCGAGTTCGTGGAGGACGACCTCGGTGCGGTCGATGGCGAAGGCCGGGATGACGACCGTGCCGCCGCGGGACAGGGTGCGGGAGATCACGGCGGCGAATTCGCGCCGCGCGCTCTCGTGGTCGTGGCGTCGGTTGCCGTAGGTCGACTCCATGAGCAGGACGTCGGCGCCGGTGAACGGTTCGGGGGGCAGCAGGAGCGGGTGGCCGGGTCGGCCGAGGTCGCCGCTGGCGGCGAGGGTGTGGCCGTCCTCCAGGGTCAGGTGGGCCCAGGCGGAGCCGAGGATGTGGCCTCCGTGGTGCAGCGTGAGTCTGGTCCCGGCCATGATCTCGACCTCGCTGCCGATGGGGACCGGGTCGAAGAACTTGACGGTGTGGTCGACGTCGTCATCGTCGTAGAGGGGCTTGGCGGGGCGGTGCTTGGACCAGCCGTGGCGGTTGGCGTGTTCGGCGGCCTCCATCTGGAGGCGGGCGCTGTCGCGGAGCACGATCTCGGCGAGCCGGGCGGTGCGGGCGCTGGTCAGGACGGGGCCGCGGAAGCCCTGCCGCACCAGGCGCGGCAGGTAGCCGCAGTGGTCGAGGTGGGCGTGGGTGACGACCACGGCACGGATGTCGGAGGCGTCGCAGGGCAGTTTGTCCCAGTTGCGGCGGCGCAGGTCCGCGACGCCCTGGAAGAGTCCGCAGTCGACGAGGATCCGCGAGTGGTCGTTCTCGACGAGGAACTTGCTGCCGGTGACGGTCCGCACGCCTCCGAGGAAGGACAGCAGGGCCGGACGCGCGGACGGTGATGCGGCGGGGGCTGACCGGGTCATGGCAGCGGCCCTCCTTCGTGGACGGGTGCCGGCCTCCACCGTCGCACCGCCCGGACCGGGCGGGAGAGGGTCCTACAGGTCCCCAATGAAGGGCCGACCGGCCCAAGCGCCGGGGCGGGACGGGGGCAGAGCCTGACGGTGACCGCTTCCGTACCGCGACACAGAGAGAAGGCCGCGTCATGAAGGCACTCGTCTTCCACGGGCCCGGGCAGACCTCCTGGCAGGAGGTCCCGGACCCCTCGATCAAGGACGCCGGCGACGCGATCGTCCGGGTCGACGCCGTCACGATCTGCGGCACCGACCTGCACATCGTCAAGGGCGACGTCCCGGAAGTGACGCCCGGACGCGTCCTGGGCCACGAGGCCGTCGGCACCGTCGTGGAGACCGGCGGCGACGTGCGTACCGTACGGCCCGGCGACCGGGTGCTGATCTCCTGCATCTCCGCCTGCGGCCGCTGCCGCTTCTGCCGCGAGGCCCGGTACGGCCAGTGCCTCGGGGGCGGCGGCTGGGTCCTGGGGCACACCATCGACGGCACCCAGGCCGAGTACGTCCGCGTCCCCTTCGCCGACCTGTCCGTCCACCCGCTGCCCAGTGCGCTGCCGAGTCACGAGGCGGTCCTGCTCGCGGACATCTTCCCCACCTCCTACGAGGTCGGGATCCTCAACGGCAGGGTCCGCCCCGGCGACACCGTCGTCGTGGTCGGCGCCGGCCCGATCGGCCTGGCCGCCATCGCGACCGCCTCGCTCTACAGCCCGTACCGGATCATCGCCGTCGACCTGGCCGCCTCCCGGCTCACCGCGGCCCGCGCCCTCGGCGCCGACGCGACCGTGAGCGCCCTGGAGGAGCCCGAGAAGCTGGTGGCGGACCTGACCCGGGAGCTGGGGGCCGACGTCGTCATCGAGGCCGTCGGCGTGCCCGAGGCGTTCGAGATGTGCACCCGGATGGTGCGCCCGGGTGGCCGGGTCGCCAACATCGGGGTCCACGGCAAGCCCGCCGTCCTCCACCTCGAAGACCTGTGGATCAAGGACGTCACCCTCACCACCGGCCTGGTCGACACGCGGTCCACGCCGATGCTGCTGCGCATGATGGCCGCCGGACGGCTCCCCGGTGCCTCGATGGTCACCCACCGGTTCGAGCTGGACCGGATGGAAGAGGCGTACGACGTCTTCTCCCGCGCCGGCGAGACCGGGGCCCTCAAGGTCGTGCTCGGCGGCCCGCACCACGACGCGGTCGCCCTGCCGCCCCAGGAGCGGTGACCGCCGTGAAGAGCCTCCCCCGCACCCCCAGCCCGCCGCACGGCACGACCGGGCGCACCGATCTGGGCCGCCGTCTGGCCGCCCACCGCGAAGCCCTCGGTCTGAGCCGTGAGGAGCTGGGCCGGCACTGCGGAGCCGACGGCAAGTACATCGCCTACCTCGAAGAGCACGCCGCCAGCCCCGCCACCGGCACCCTCGTCCGCATCGCCCACGCCCTCGGGGTCACCGTCGACGACCTGACCGGGGCGAACGCCCACCGGTCCCGGGGACGTGCCACCGCCCACCGCGACACCACCCTGCTCACCCTCGCAGTGGCCGAGTGCCGCAGGCTGCTGGGGACGCACGGCGTGGGCCGCATCGCCGTCTTCGGTGCCGAAGGTCCGTCCCTCGTGCCCGTCAACTACACGGTCGCCGGGCACCACATCGCCTTCCGCACGCGTGCCGGGTCGGCCGTGGCCCGCGCGGCGGGCACCGACGCCGCTTTCGAGATCGACCACATCGACGACGTGACCGCCGGGGGATGGAGCGTGCAGGCCGTGGGGCGTCTCGAGGCCGTCACCGATGCCGAGGAGATCCGGCACCTGAGCGCGACGGCCCGCTCCCGGCCCTGGGCCGGCGCCGACCGCACCCACTGGATGAGGCTCGTACCGAGCAGCCTCACCGGACGCCGGGTGGTGCACGGCTGAGACCCGCCGCCTCGCCTCGGAGCCGGCCGCCTGGACAGGCGGCCGGCTCCGACGCGAGACGGGTCACCGGATCCGGAGTACGTCCGGCACCGGTCGGCGGGGGGTCGAAGCGCCCTGCGGGCCGTAGCCCAGGCGCAGCACCATCTGTACGTGGCCCGTGTCCCGGACCGGGTCGCGCGTCGTCCACCGGAGCTCCGGCCACTCCAGGGGCTGGGAGGTCATCGAGGTCGCGAGACCGTCGGCGGTGGCCTGGAGGAGCACGCGTTGCAGGGCCTGCCCCGCGTCCAGCCAGTCGGCACGGCTGTCACCGGGTGTTCCCAGCAGGGCCAGTTGGGGCATCTTCTCGAACACGGCCCAGCCTCGGTCGGCGACGGGCCCGGCCGGGTCGAAGTCGCGGACGACGGACGGTCCTCCGGAGCTTCGCGGACCGAAGGCCGCGGCAGGAACACCGTCCGGGCGTTCGAGGCCCGACGGGGTGGCGGTGGTCCACACGGCGGTCTCCGCCCGGGCCAGGGGATCGATCGCCTCCCGGTGCTCGGCGTCCCGTACCAGCTCGAGCACGGTATCCAGATGCCAGGAGCCGGGCACGGCCAGGCGGCACCCCTCGAGGCGGGCGGCTGCCTTGAGACCGTCGAGGAGCGCAGTCGGCACCGGCTCGGCGCTGAACGGATGGCGGCTGGTGTGCCTGCGTCGCAGGACGTCGTGCAGGGCGGCCGGCTCGTGGGCCCCGGCCGGGCCCCCGAGGAGGACCCGGGCCAGCAGCCAGGGTTCGGCGGGGTCCGGCAGCGGTTCCACGCGGGCACCGATCCCGTACCGGGCCGCGGACACCCGCAGGTTGAAGAGCGCGGCGGCGCATCCGATGTGGAGTGCCCGGTGGTCCGGGTCGGTGCGCGGCATGGCCCGTTCGCGGTCGCCGTGGAGCTCGATGACGCCGTCGGCCCGGCGGAAGACGAACCGCCAGGGCTGTGCGTTGTGCATGGAGGGGGCGGTGACGGCGTCGCCGACCAGCAGTGCGGCGGTCTCGGCGTCCACGTGGGTGGTGGTCATGGCACTGGTCCTGTCGGTGGGGTCTCAGTCGTGTGCCACGACGGCGACCGGTGCCGCGCAGTGGTGCATCACGGCGTGGGTCAGGGGCCCGATGCGGGCACCTACCGCCGAGCGGCGGATCCGCCGGCCGACGACGACCAGCCGTGCGCCGTGCGCCGCGTCCAGGATCTGAATGGCGGGCTGGCCCATCACGATGCGCGGGTCGATGGTCAGTGCGGGGTACTTCTCGGCCCAGGGGGCGAGCGCGTCCCGGAGGGTTGCGCCGAGCCCGTCGGAGATCTCGCGCAGGACACCGGGGTCGAGGGCGGGGGCGTAGGAGAACACGGGCGGCGGGGACCAGGCGTGTACGACCACCAAGGGGCAGCCGCGCCGGTCGGCCTCCTCGCAGGCGAAGGCGAGCAGCCGGTCGCAGTGGCCACGGACGTCCAGGCCCAGGACCACCGGCCCCTCGTCTCGTGGCGGTGCGGCGGGGTTCTCCTCGCCCTGCGTCGGGCGTACCAGGACGACGGGCGTGTCGGTGGCGGCGATCGTGGCCGCCCCGACGGAGCCGACGAGGAATCCCGCGACGGCGCCGAGCGAGCGGGTGCCGAGTACGAGGAGGTCCGCGTCCGCGGCGGCCGATGCCAGGGCCCCGGCCGTGGCACGGCCGTCGATCCGGCGGGTCCGCACTTCGAGGGAGGGGTCCTGGCGCACCAGCTGGTCCCGGGCACCGTCCAAGAGCTCGGCGGCCCACTTGTCGCGGGCTTCGGGGAGCGGGATGGCGAGCGGCGAGTCCACGGGCCAGTCCTCGGCGTGGACGAGTTCCACCGCGCCCTTCCTCAGACGGGCTTCCCCGGCTGCCCATTCGGCTGCGGCGAGGCCGGCGGCGGATCCGTCCAGCCCTACGGTGATCAGGTTCGACATGGGACTTCCTCCTGCTTCGGATCGCGGGCGCGGGCGGCCCGGCGGCGGTACGCGGGCGGGCCCGGACATCGAGGCCGCGGCGGCCGGTTCAGTCGTGGGCGATGACGGCGACCGGGGCGGCCGCGTGGTGCAGGACGGCGTGGGCGACCGGGCCCAGGTGGGCGCCGAGGGGCGAGCGCCGCAGGTGCCGTCCGACCACGACCAGTCCGGCTCGCTGGCCGGCGAGGACGAGCCGTTCGGCGGCGTGCCCTCTGAACACCGCCGGGACGACCTCCACTTCGGGGAACTTGTGGCGCCAGGGCAGCAGGACGTCGTCCAGCATGTGTCCGACGCTGATGCCGATGTCGCGCTCGTTGTCCGGGTCGAAGAAGGGGACGTACGTGTACGCGGCGGGCATCTGCCAGCCGTGCACGGCCCGCAGCGGCAGGCCGCGCCGGGCCGCTTCCTCGAAGGCGAAGGCGAGGACCCGGTCGCAGGATTCGTGGATGTCGACGCCCACGACGACCTCGCCGGCTCCTTCGGTGCCGGGGTCTTCGGGGTCGTCGGGGACACGGACCAGGACCACCGGAGTGTCGGTGGCCACGACCGTGGACATCGCCACCGATCCGATGACGAAGCCCACCAGGCCCCCGAGGCCCCGTGAGCCCAGCACCAGGAGGGCCGCGTCGGCGGCTTCCGCCGCCAGGGCGGCGGCGGGCCGGGCGGCGAGGCAGCGGGTCGTGATCTCCAGTCGCGGGTGCCGCCGCCCCAGTTCCTGGGCGGTCCGGGTCAGGGCGTCGTCGGCCCAGCGGTCCACGTCCTGGCGGCCCAGCCCCGGGAAGGCGGGGTCCAGGGGCCAGTCGACGGCGTGGACGAGCCGGAGGGGGACATTCCGGAGCACGGCCTCCCCCGCGGCCCAGCGCGCCGCGGCCCGGCTCTCGGCGGAGCCGTCGACTCCGACCGTCAGATGGTGCTTCATGGTGCGAGCTCTTTCATGCGTCGGGGCGGGTGGGTCACCACTGCATGGCGTGGCGGTCGCCGCCCCGGTCGGAGCCCGAGTCGTCGCTGGCCGTGATGCGGGAGGCGACCGCCACCACACCGTCGAGCCGTTCGACGAGGCGGAGCAGCAGGGACAGCTGGCTCGTGCGGGGCACGGTGCCGTCCAGGGCGACGATGCCGTCCACGACGTGGATGCCGACCGCGTCTCCCGGCACCCCTGCGACGTCCGAAAGGACGTCCTGGACGCGCCGGCGTATCTCCGCGTCGGGCCGCAGGAACATGCGCAGCAGGTCCCGGCGGGTGACGATGCCCACCAGCCGGTCCTCATCGTCCACCACGGGAAGCCGTCCGATGCTGCGGCGGATCATCAGCCGGGCCGCGTCTGCGGCGCTCTCGTCGGCTCGGATCGTGACGGCGGGGGCCGACATGGCCTCGTGCGCCGTGGGCGGCCGGGCCGGAACCCGCGCGGACAGTGGCGTACGGGGATCGGGGGCGGCGCGGGCCAGCACGTCCGTCTGGGAGACGACGCCCACCACGCGGTCCTCGTCGTCCAGCACGGGGACACCGCTGATGTCGTGCTGGGCCAGGAGCTTCGCCACGTCCTTGAGCGCACTTGCTGGTGACGCGGAGACGACTTCGTCGGTCATCAGGTCCGCCACCTTGAGGCTCTTCATGAGGCCCTCCTGCTCCGCCCGGCTGGCTGGTGTGGGGTGTGGTGCCCTTCACCATCAGCCTGCGGCGGCAGCGGGAGCGAGGGCCGAACGGTCCCCTCCTCCGGGACCAGTGGGACCTCTCGTCACGTCCGGAGAGCCGGGGGACCCCCTCCGACCCGGGCCGGGCCGGCGCTCACCCCTCCGAGCGCGGGACGGCGCCGGCGGAGTAGCCGTCGTGCCAGGCCGCCCGCGCCCCCGAGTCACCGATCCGGTAGACCTGTACGCCGGCCCCCACGCCCACCGCCAGGGACAGCAGGACGGCCGCGACGCGTACCGGCACGGCGCTCACCCAGCCGGCCGCGGACGGCTCGGACGCCGCGCGGCGCTGCACCCACCACACGGCCGTGGCCAGGACGAACAGCGCCAGGACCCAGGGCAGCAGGCCGTCGGCGATCGCGGTGTGCCGGCGGACGAACGGGTCCGGGTCCACATGGCGCTCCAGCCATTCGCCGGCCTCCGTCGTCAGCGGCACGCTGGCGAGCGCCACCAGGGCGAGGACCGGCACGGCGAGCCCGAGCCGGCGGCCGATCCGGGGCGCGCAGGCGACCGTGATCACCGCCAGCGCGGCCAGGGGGACGAGGACCACGACGACGTGCACGAGCAGGACGTGCGCGGGCAGACCGTCGATCAGGCCGAGATCCATGATGCTCCTTCGCAAGGACGGGGTGAGCCGGTGGGCGGCCAGCGTCACAGCCCAACTTCTGCGTTCCCTCTGAATCCGCCCCGCCGTGCCCGCTGAGCAGCGCTTCAGAGGAAACTCAGAGGCAGCGGCGCCCCCCACCGCACCACGAGACGGGAGATGCTGGAACGGCCATGGAAGAGCCTCGTACGCCCCCGCACCTGCACCGCACCGACGGCGGCCCCGTCCGGATCCTCGTCGTGGACGACGAACCCGATGTGACGGACGTCCTGGCCGCCGCGATGAGCGGCGAGGGCTGGACGGTGCGGACGGCGGCCGACGGTGCGGCCGCCGTGACGGCCGGCCGGGAGTTCCGGCCCGACGCCGTGGTCCTGGACCGGATGCTCCCCGACCTCGACGGCCTGGAGGTGCTGCGGGCCCTGCGCCGGGACGCGCCGGGGATATGCGTCCTGTTCCTGACCGCGCGCGACGCCGTCGAGGACCGGATCGCCGGCATCACCGCGGGCGGCGACGACTACGTCACCAAGCCGTACAGCCTCGAGGAGGTGCTGGCCCGGCTGCGCGGGCTGCTGCGGCGGGCCGGCACGGTCTCCGACGCCGCCCGGGCCCACCTGCTGACGGTCGGGGACCTGACCATGGACGAGGAGGCGCGGGAAGTGACCCGCGGCGGGGTCCCGGTAGACCTGTCCCGGACCGAGTTCGAGCTGCTCCGCTTCCTGATGCGCAACCCGCGCCGGGTGCTGTCCAAGGCCCAGATCCTCGACCGCGTATGGGCCTACGACTTCGGCGGGCGCGCCCACGTCGTCGAGCTGTACATCAGCTACCTGCGCAAGAAGGTCGACGCCGGACGGCCCCCGATGATCCACACGGTCCGCGGGGTGGGCTACGTACTGAAGGCGGGCAGCACGCCGTGAGACGACCGGTACCCCGCACCCTGCGCGGACAGCTCACCGCCGGCCTGGTCGCGCTCCTCGCGCTGGCCTGCCTGGCCGTCGGGATCACCACCGCCGTGGCGCTGCGGGGCTTCCTGACCGGTCGGCTGGACGAACAGCTCACCGCCTCGCAGGGCCGCTTCGCCGCCAGCCTGGAGCAGGAGGCGGAGCCGGACGCCGACAACCGGCCCGACACCCGCGGCCAGGCCGACGGGACGTTCGGGGCCCGGCTGCTGAACGGCACCGTCACGCGGGCCGCCGTCGTGGACGACGCGACCGACCGCACCCCGCCGCTGACCGGGGACGACCGCCGCGCGCTGGCGGCGCTCCCGACGGACGGGCGCGGGCACACCATCCGCCTGTCGGGGCCCGGGGCGTACCGCGTCACGGCCGTGCGGGGCGACGACGGCGACGTCCTGGTGACCGGTCTGCCGCTGCACCCGCTGGAGGAGACCGTGCACCGCGTCGAGGCGGTGGAGGCGGCCATGTTCGGTGCCGCCCTCCTGGTCACCGGGCTCGCCGGCGCCGCCTGGGTACGGATCTCGCTGCGGCCGCTGCGCCGGGTGGCCGCCCGGGCCTCCGAGGTCGCCGAGCTTCCTCTGGCGAGCGGTGAGGTGGCGATGCCGCGGCCGCTGCCGGACGCCGACCCCCGTACGGAGGTGGGCCAGGTCGGCACCGCCCTGAACCACCTGCTGGGCCACATCGAGAACGCCCTCGCCCGGCGCCACGCCAGCGAGGAGCGGCTGCGCCGCTTCGCCGCGGACGCCAGCCACGAGCTGCGCACGCCCGTGGCCAACGTCCGCGGGCACGCCGAGCTCGCGCTCCGCCACCGCGGCCCCGTCCCCGGGGAGGTCCGGCACGCACTGGAGCGCATCGAAGGCGAGTCGCAGCGGATGACCTCGCTCGTCGACGACCTGCTGCTGCTCGCGCGGCTGGACGCCGGGCCGCCCCTCGTGCACGGGCCGGTCGACCTCACCCTGCTCGTCCTCGACGCGACGGCCGACGCCCGGGCGGCGGGCCCGGGCCACCGGTGGCGCCTCGACCTCCCCGAGGAGCCCGTGAGCGTCGACGGGGACGCCCGGGGGCTCCAGCAGGCCGTCGGCAACCTCCTCGCCAACGCCCGCACCCACACCCCGCCCGGCACCGAGGTGACCGTCACGCTCGCCGGCGGGCCGGACGAGGTCGTCCTGACCGTGGCCGACGACGGCCCCGGCATCCCCGAAGCACTCCAGGCCGAGGTGTTCGGCCGCTTCGTCCGGGCCGACCACTCCCGGTCCCGGACGACCGGCAGCACCGGGCTGGGCCTGGCGATCGTCCGGGCGGTCGCCGCCGCCCACGGCGGCACCGCCACCGTCAGCAGCCGCCCCGGTCACACCGCCTTCCGCCTGACGCTGCCGAGACGGGCGGGATAGGGCCCTTCGGCCCCACGGCGGGACCTGTGCGGCCCTCTCACGGGCCGTCCCCCGCGGGCCAAGGTGGGAGGTGCCACAGCCGGCTCTCTGTTGGGAGGAACCGTGGAAGGCACCATCCGCACCCCGGACACCAGCTCGCTCACCGTCGGCGTCGACGGCTCGAAGCCGGCTCGCGCCGCCGTCCTGTGGGCGGCCGGCGAGGCCGCCCGGCGGGGCCGCCCGCTGCACGTCCTGTACGCGGCCGACACCGACAACAAGGCGCTCTACCTCTCGGCCGAGATCATCGAGGAGGTACGAGCCCGCGGCCGGGAGCTCCTGGAGGACACCGCCCGGGCGGCGACCGCCGCGCACCCCGGGCTCCGGGTGACCACCGAGTTCAGCCGCACCGACGCCGTGACGAGCCTGCGCCACGCCGGCGGGACGACCGGCACGCTCGTGGTCGGCAACCGCGGCCTGGGAGGCTTCAACTCCCTCATGCTCGGATCGATCGGACTCAGGATCGCGGCGACCGCCAGGACACCTGTGGTCGTGGTCCGCGGAAACGTGGACGGACCGGAGACCGGGGTCGTCCTGGCCGCCGTCCGTGACGAGCACGACCTCGTCTGCGCACGGTACGCGGCCCGTGAGGCCGAACTGCGCAAGGCGCCCCTGCGGCTGCTCCACGTGTGGAGCCTGCTGGAGTCCGTGGGGAACATGGTCGGCCAGCTCGACGCCGTCGACGGCGTGGCCCGGGAACACGCGCGCCGCCTGACCGCCGTCGCCGACCAGATACGCGAGGAGTTCCCCGCCCTGACCGTCCAGGCCGATGCCGACCAGGGCGTCTCCGTCGGGGGCCTGCTCGCCGAGGCCACCCGCCACGCCGACCTGCTCGTCATGGGCGGCCGACGGGCCGGCTCCATCGGACCCGCGCTCGGCCGGGCCACCCACGCGCTCGTGCACCACGCCCACTGCCCCGTCCTCCTCATCCCCCGGACGGCTGCACCGAAGGAGGACGCGTCATGAGCGGCGAGCAGGTCACCCGCGGCGTCGTCGTCGGTCTCGACCCCGCCAGGGACTGGCACCTGGCCGTCGCCTGGGCCGCCGACGAAGCCCACCGCCGCCGGATCCCGCTCTCCCTCGTCGTCGCCCTGCCCGCGCGCGAGGACCTGCGCGGACCGGACGGGGCTCCACGGCCCTCGCCGCGACGCCACGCCGGAGCGCAGATCCTGCACGACGCCTCGGAGTGGGCCCGCAGCCGCCACCCCGGGCTGGTCCCCGTCACGGAGCTGGTGGACGGGTTTCCCCTCGGTGTGCTCGGCTTGCTGTCGCGCGAGGCGCAGCTGGTCGTCCTCGGTTCCCGCCACCTGAACCGTACCGAGGAATTCCTCAGCGAGTCCTCGATCGTCGTGCCCTTCGCCGCCCGGGCGAAGTGCCCGGTGGTGGTGGTCGGGGACGCCGAGCACGTCACCCAGCAGCCGCCCTACCTCGTCGTGGGCGTGGACGGCAGCGCGCACTCCCAGGCGGCGCTGGCCTTCGCCTTCGAGGAGGCCTCGCTCCGCGGCGCCGCGCTGCGCACCATCTCGGTCTGGCAACCGCCGGTGTTCGCCCTGCACGACGAGGCGGCGGTGCTCCAGGCCCAGCGCGCGCTGCTCTCGGAGTCCACCGCCGGCTGGTCGGACAAGTACCCCGACGTCCCCTTCACCCACGAGGTGCCGGTCGGCCACCCGGTGGAGCAGCTGTCGCCGGCCACCGAGCACGCGCTCGCGGTGGTCGTCGGCCGGCGCGGCCGGGGCGGGTACACGGGCATGCGCCTCGGCTCCGTCGTCCACGGCCTGCTGCACCGGGCGCACTGCCCGGTCGTGATCGTGCCCGCCGGCTGAGCCGGGTCGCGCGATGGCAGACGTTTACGCGGCCGACCGGCCGGGCCAGACTGGCCTCATGGGCGACGGAGCGGCGATCGAGCTGACCGGTCTGACCAAGCGGTACGGACGGGTCGTGGGGGTCGACGGACTGGACCTGACGGTGCGGACCGGCGAGGTGTTCGGCTTCCTGGGCCCCAACGGCGCCGGCAAGACCACCACCCTGCGCTGCCTGACCGGGCTGATCCGGCCGAGCGCCGGCCGGGTACGCGTCTTCGGGCTCGACCCGCTCGCGGACCACCGGCAGTTGGCACCGCAACTCGGCTACCTTCCTGGTGAGTTGCGCTTGTATCCGGAGCTCTCCGGGGCGCGGACCCTGGAGCTGCTGTCCGCCCTCCAGGGCGTGCCGGTGCCCCGCCGCGGGGAGCTGTGCGAACGCCTCGGCCTGACCTCCTCGGTCCTCGCCCGCCCGGTGGGCACGTACTCGCGCGGCATGAAGCAGAAACTCGGCCTGGTGCAGGCGCTCCAGCACGACCCCGCACTCGTGGTGCTCGACGAGCCGACCGAAGGACTCGACCCGTTGGTGCAGGAGACCTTCTTCACCCTCCTGAACGAGGCGGCGGCCGCCGGGCGGACGGTCCTGCTGTCCAGTCACGTGCTCCCCGAAGTGCAGCGCGCCTGCGGCCGGGTGGCGATCGTGCGGGACGGCCGCTTGGTGACGGTGGAATCCGTGGCCGGCCTGCGCGAGGCCCGCGCCCGGCGGATCCGCCTGACCTTCGAGGACGGGCAGGGCGCCCGGCCGCTCGGGGCCGCCGAACGGTGGGACCCGCACTGGCAGGGCGAGCGCGTGGAGCTGTTCGTGCCACCGAGCGAGGTCGTCGGCGCCTTGCGCGGCCTGCTGGCCCTGGCGGTGGCCGACGTCACCGTCGAGGAGGCGGGGCTCGACGAGGCCTTCCTGGACCTCTACCGCAACGGCAGCCCTACGGAGGAGCCATGAGGGACCGCTGGCCGCTGCTGTGGCTCGCCCTGTACCGGCGGCGCAGGATGCTGGCCGCCCTGCTGATCGGCATGGTCGCCTTCGAGACGCTCATGGTGGTGGTCGCCGGAACGATCAGCCCGCAGGACCTGTTCTCCGCCGGTGGCAAGGGCCCGCCGTCCGCCTACCGCGCCTTCAGCGGCTCCAGCGGGGACGTGTCCATCGCGAGCTACCCCGGGCTCCTGGGAGCCGGGCTCGTCCATCCCTTCTGGATCGCCCTCCAACTCACCGCGATCGGCTCGCTCGCGGCCGCCGCGGTGGCGGCCGACGTGGAGTCGGGCACGGTGGAGCTGGTGATGGTGCGCCCGGTCACGCGCACCCGCCTGCTGGCCGAGCGGACCGCCGCCCTGCTGGTGACGGCACTGGCCTTGAACGCGGCGGCCACGCTCACGGTGGCGGCGGGGGTGGCCCTCTCCCCCGACATCCACCGCGCCGTCTCGCTGCCCGGCGTCTTCGCTGCCGGGCTCATGGGATGCGGGTTCGCCCTCTGCCTGATCGGCCCCGCGCTCGCCGTGTCCGCCGCGGGCCGCCGGCGGGCCCAGGTCATCGGGGCGACCATCACGATCGGGGCAGTCGGTTTCGCGGTCAACTTCATGGCCCTGGCCTGGGCGCCGGCCCGGCCGTTGCGGTTCCTCAGCCCCTTCCACTACTACACCCCCGGCGACGCCCTCGCCCAAGGCACGGTCCTGTGGGGCCCCTTCCTCGTCCTGACCTGCACCGGCCTCATCGGCATCCTCGCGGCCCACCTGGCCCTGCGCCACCGCGACCTCGCGCCCTGAGGGGAAGCGCTGGCCGCCCCTGCGCCCAGTGCGGCCGTCCCGGCATCCGGGCTGTTCGCAAGGGACGAAGGTCCGCGATTCAGCGGATCTTCGACTCCCATTCCTCGCCGAACGTCCCCATCCCCTGAGCCGAGCCGGCATTGAGGCATTCCTTAGATGATCTTGGTTCTGCGGCGGCGCATTACCCGGCCCCGTCCACGACGGGCGACCTTCCCCAAGGGACCTTGTGGGAGCCTTCCGAAGCTGCACCGGAGGGCGGCGAAACCCCTTTGGCCACCCCCTACTGGGAGTTCAACTGGGGCATCGTGACCGGAACGCTCTAGGCAACTGCGTGAAGCTCAAGGTGATCGGTCCTACGCTGAAGCCGGAACGTCAGAAGCGTGGTGCGAAGGGGTGCTACTGACCGACGACCGGAGCTGCAGGTGGTGGAAATCGTGGATTGGAATCTCAGTTACGGCGTCTACGCGATGCCGGCATTCTCCTGTCCTTCGCCAACCCCCTGTACGGGTTGTTGGCCGGTGCGGTCGTCTTCGGCGCGGTGCGCTGGACCGCGCCGAAGACCGCCCGCCGGCGGGCCTCCCGGTCGGCCGGGCCGTAGGAACGAGCCGGGGGACGAGGGCCGCCCGGTGCCGGGGCCGTGCCCGGGACTCAGAGGTACCTGCCGCTGCCGTACGGCGCGTACAGGTCGAGCAGGCGGATCCGGGCCGCCTGGAGCCGGTGGGCGAGGACCTGGCCGACCCAGTGGCCGAGCGCGGAGCCGAAACCGGGGTCGGCGTCCATCAGCATCCGGACGCGTTCCGCGTCGAACTCGTAGGCGCGGACCGGGGTCATGGCCTCGGCTCCCAGCCGCCAGGCGTGCGGGGCGAAGAGCCAGGAGCAGCCGACCAGCTCGCCGGCGCCCAGGCTCTCGATGACGGCCGCCCGCCGCCCGGGGACGTGCACGTCGAGGGTGACGGTCCCGGACCGGACGATCCAGAACCGGTCGGCGTGCCCGCCTTCGCGGAAGAGCCGCGTCCCCTCCGCGAAATTGACCTCCCGGGCCAGTTCCATCAGGCGCGACCGGTAGGCGGCGGGCAGGGATGCGGCGATGCGGGTGGGGGACGGGGTGCTCATGGGGGCCTCCGGGGTCTGGTCCTGTCCCCCAGTCTTCGCCGCCCGTCCCCCAGGGGCATGGGCCTTGTGGCCCCGTGCCGGGGGCCGATCGGCCCCCGGCACGCCGGGCCTCAGAAGGGCCAGGACCAGTCGGCGACCTCCGGGAGATCGGTGCCGTGCTCGCGGATCCACGTCCCGTGCCGCAGACGCTGGTCAGACATCCGCTGCCGGAGCTCGGCGGCGTCCCGGCCGAGTCCGGGAACCCGGTCCAGCACGTCCATGACCAGCCGGTACCGGTCGAGGTCGTTGCGCACGACCATGTCGAACGGCGTGGTGGTCGAGCCGGACTCCTTGTAGCCGCGCACGTGCAGCCGCTCGTGGTTCGGGCGGCGGTAGGCCAGGCGGTGGATGAGCCACGGGTAGCCGTGGTAGGCGAACACCACCGGCCGGTCGTGCGTGAACAGCTCCTCGTAGGCGGCGTCGGTCATCCCGTGCGGGTGCTCCTCCGGGGGCAGCAGCCGCGCCAGGTCGACGACGTTGACCACCCGCACCGACAGCGCCGGCAGGTGCTCCCGCAACAGCGCGGCGGCCGCCATCACCTCCAGCGTCGGGACGTCACCGGCGCAGCCGAGCACCACGTCCGGCTCCCGGCCGGGCGTCTCCGAGCCCGCCCACGACCAGGTCCCCGCGCCGCGGGCGCAGTGGGCGCGGGCCTCCTCGATCGACAGCCAGTCGAAGCACGGCTGCTTGCCGGCCACCACGACGTTGACCCGGTCCCGGCTGCGCAGCACGTGGCCGGTGACCGCCAGCAGCGTGTTCGCGTCCGGCGGCAGGTAGACCCGGACGACCTCGGGGCTCTTGTTCAGCACGTGGTCCACGAACCCGGGGTCCTGGTGGGAGAAGCCGTTGTGGTCCTGGCGCCAGACGTGCGAGGTCAGCAGGTAGTTGAGCGAGGCGACCGGCGCCCGCCACGGCAGCGTACGGGCGGTTCGCAGCCATTTGACGTGCTGGCCGACCATGGAGTCGACGATGTGCGCGAAGGCCTCGTACGTCGAGAACACGCCGTGCCGGCCGGTCAGCAGGTATCCCTCCAGCCAGCCCTGGCAGGTGTGCTCGGAAAGGATCTCCATCACCCGCCCGTCCCCGGCCAGGTGTTCGTCGGTGGGCTCCACGGCGGCCTGCCAGGCCTTGTCGGTGACGTCGTACAGGTCGTCGAGCCGGTTGGAGGCGGTCTCGTCGGGCCCGACCACCCGGAAGTCCCGGCGCTCGGCCGTGTCGGCCATGATCCGGGCCAGGAACCGGCCCAGTACCCGGGTCGGCTCGTGCACCTCGGTGCCCGGCTTGGCGACCGGGACGCCGTACGCGTCGAGCGAGGGCACCGGCAGCGGTCGCAACAGACGCCCGCCGTTGGCGTGCGGGTTCGCGCCGAGACGGCTCTCGCCCGCGGGGACGCACGCCAGGACCCGCGGCAGCGGCCGGCCGTCGGGATCGAAGAGCTCGGCCGGACGGTAGGACCGCAGCCAGGCCTCGAGGGCCGCCAGACGCTCCGGGTTCTCCCGCACGTCCGGCAGCGGCACCTGGTGGGCGCGCCAGGTGCCCTCCACCGGGCGGCCGTCCACCTCCCGGGGGCCGGTCCACCCCTTCGGCGTGCGCAGCACGATCACCGGCCAGGCCGGCAGGGCCCGCCGCGCCGTCCCGGCCCGGGCCGCGTGCTGGATGCGCGCGATGCGGTCCAGGGCCGTGTCCATCGCCTCGGCCAGGGCCCGGTGGACGGTGTACGGGTCGGAGCCGGACACGAAGGCCGGTGCGTAGCCGTAACCCCGCAGCAGCGCGTCCAACCTGGCTTCGGGGATCCGGGCCAGGACGGTCGGATTGGCGATCTTGTACCCGTTGAGGTGCAGGATCGGCAGCACGGCACCGTCGTGGACCGGGTCCAGGAACGCGGTGGAGTGCCAGGAGGCCGCCAGCGGGCCGGTCTCCGCCTCGCCGTCGCCGATGACGCAGGCGACCAGCAGGTCCGGGTTGTCCAAGGCGGCGCCGAACGCGTGCGAGAGGGAGTAGCCCAGTTCGCCGCCTTCGTGGATGGATCCGGGGGTCTCGGGGGCCACGTGGCTGGGCACGCCGCCGGGGAAGGAGAACTGGCGGAAGAGCGTGCGCATGCCTTCCGCGTCCCGGGAGACGTCCGGATAGGTCTGCGAGTAGGTGCCGTCCAGCCACGAGTTGGCCAGGACCGCGGGAGCCCCGTGCCCGGGGCCCCAGACGCACATCGCGTCCAACCCCCGCTCCTTGATGACGCGGTTGAGGTGGGTGTGGACCAGGTTGAGGCCGGGTGAGGTGCCCCAGTGGCCGAGCGGTCGCGGCTTGAGGTGGTGGGGCTGGAGCGGTTCGTGGAGCAGGGGGTTGTCCCACAGGTAGATCTGGCCGGCGGCCAGGTAGTTGGCCGCCCTCCAGTGGGCGTGCAGTTCCGGGATCGGGTACATCGCCATCTCCGCTCCTTCACGGTGGCGGGCACCCGTGCCGGGGTGCCGGTACGAACGACTGTGCGCCCGCGGTCCCCCGGCAGACAGGGGCGGACCGGCCCGCGGAGAGGGACTGTCGGCCCTACGTGTGCGACGACTGCAAGGGCGAGGGTGGAGGTGGCCGACGGCGCCACGACCGCCGGCCCGGACCGGGCACCTGGAGGACAGTCCCGTGAAACCTGTGATCGCGGTCGGAGTGGACGGATCCCCCGAGAGCCGGGCGGCGGCCCGCTGGGCGGCCCGGGAGGCGGAGCGCCGCCGGCTGGGCGTTCGGCTGGTCCACGCCTGGCTCTGGCAGCCCTCTGCTTTCCCGGTGGTCCCGGACCGGGAGGAGGAGACCCGACGGGCCGAGGCCGTGCTGCGCGAGGCCGCCGACGAGCTCGCCGCCCGCCACCCGGAGCTGGACGTCAGTGCCGACGTGGTCCCGGACCTCGCGCCGCACGCGCTGCTGCGGGCCTCGGAACAGGCCGGACTGCTGGTGCTGGGCAGCCGCGGCCACGGCGTGCTGGCCGGCTTCCTGCTCGGCTCGTACGGCCAGCAGGTCATCGCCGAGGCCCGTTGCCCGGTGGTGTCGGTGCGCGCCGCGGACGGGCCGGACGCCGACGGCAAGGAGGTCGTCGTCGGGCAGCAGGGCGGCCTGGAGGACAGCCACGACGTCCTGGCCCTGGCCTTCGAGACGGCCGCCGCGCGCGGCGTGGGCGTCCGGGCGGTCCGCGCCTGGGCCCTGCCGCCGCTGTACGCCTACAGCCCCGGCTCGCTCTACCTCGCCGACCAGTTGGGCGGGCTGGAGCCCTTCGAGGTGGCCGCCCTGCGCCAGGCGCTGGAGCCCTGGCGGGCCAAGTACCCCGACGTCCCGGTGGTGGAGCACGTCGAGATGGGCAGCGGAGGCCAGGTGCTCCTGACGGCCGCGGCCACCGCGGGCCTGGTCGTGGTCGGCCGCCGGGCCCGCCGGGCGGCGGTGGGCCCCAGGATCGGATCGGTGGCGCACGCCGTGCTGCACCACGCACCGTGCCCGGTCGCGGTCGTGCCGCACGCCTGAGGATCGTGCACGGTCCGCCCCCGGCGCCGCCCGCTGCGAAGGACAGTCGGGCGGCCGGGGGCCGCTCAGGCCGGGGACCCGGGGTGCCTGCTGGGCGGCACCAGCGTGTGGCTGGCGATCACCGCGGCCTGCACCCGCCGCTCGACGCCCAACTTGGTGAACAGGCGCGAGACGATGTTCTTGACCGTCTTCTCGGCGAGGAACAGCCGCTTGCCGATCTCCCGGTTCGTGAGCCCCTCGCTCACCAGAACCAGGATCTCCTTCTCCCGGTCGGTGAAGCCGGGAAGCCCCGGCACCTGCTCCTGCGCGGGAACGTCGCCCCGCATCCGGGCCATCACCCGGGCGGTGGCCCCCGGATCCAGCATCGACTTGCCGGACGCAACGGTCCGTACCGCCGTCACCAGGTCCGTCCCGTTGATCTGCTTGAGGACGTAACCGGACGCGCCGGCCATGATGGCGTCGAGCAGCGCCTCCTCGTCGTCGAACGAGGTGAGCATGAGACAGGCCAGTTCGGGCATGCGCGAGCGCAGCTCCCGGCACACCGAGACCCCGTCCCCGTCCTGGAGCCGGACGTCGAGCACCGCCACCCGCGGGCGCAGCGCCGGCACCCGGACCAGGGCCTGCTCGGCGGTGGCCGCCTCGCCCACCACGCTGATCCCGGGCTCCGCGTCGAGCAGGTCGAACACGCCCCGCCGGACGACCTCGTGGTCGTCGAGGAGGAAGACGCTGATGGGCTCCTCCGCCGGGAGGGTCGCACCGGTGTCGGTCATCTCGGACTCCTTGGTCGGGGCGCGGGCGCGGGCGCGTTGACGCCCTGGCATCCTGCCCGGCCGCAGGGACCAACGGACAGGGCCGATCGGCCCTCTTCCTGCCCGCTCCCCGACGGATGGTCGGGACCTTCGGCCCTCTGCTGGGGGCCAGCGGACCTTTCTGGTCACCCCCCGGGACTGGTGGTGTGGGAGGTGCCAGGTCACGGCCCGGGTGGCCGCGGCCCCGGCAGGCATCGAGAAACGAGGACGCATGGGCAAGACGATGATTGCGCTCAGGACGGTCACGTGGGACGACCAGGGCCCCGAAGTGGCGGTGGTGGGAGAACTCGACGTCCACACCGTGGCCGCGATCGAGCAGCGGCTGAACCGGGTCGCGGACAGGGGCGCGGACCTCGTCCTGGACCTGTCCGGCCTGGCCTTCTGCGACAGCTCCGGTATCTCCCTGTTCCTGCGGCTCAACCGCCGGTGCGCCCGGTCGGGCGCCCGGCTGCTGCTCGACCGGGTGCCTCCGCTGCTGGCCAAGTCCATGCGGGTACTGGGTGCCGACCGGGAGCTGTGCTGCCGGTGGGGGTGACGGCAGGGGCGGCATGGTGCCGTCGGACCCGGTGCGGAACGTCGCCACCACGTGGCAGGCGGACTGCCGTCGTGCGGGAAGCGGACGACGGCGTCAGGAGTCGGGAGTCAGGACCGTTCGGCCCTGGTGCGAACACCTGTCCCAGGGCGAGGCTGCCTGGAGGAGCGCCAGACTGAGAACCTCCGGACCGGGATGCGGATCATGGAATACGCCAAGGAACGTCGCACCACCTGCCTCGCGAGCGAGGGCGGCCCCGCCGCCGCGCCCCGGCACATGAGGCCGCTCGAGCGGTCCGAGGCCCTGCGGCTGCTGGGTTCCGTCTCGCTGGGCCGCGTCGTGTTCACCCGGTACGCGCTTCCCGCCGTCCGCCCGGTCAACCACGTGCTGGACGGCGAGGACATCCTGGTGCGGGTGCACGACGGCGGAGCGCTGGCGGCGCTGGCCGCGCCCGCCGGCACCCCGGGCGTGGTCGTCGCCTACGAGGCCGACGAGATAGACCCGGTCACCCACCTGGGCTGGAGCGTGGTGGTGACCGGTTACGCACGGTCCGTCGACGATGCGGACGACCTCGTGCCCGCGCCTGTCGAGCACCTCCCGGTCCCGTGGGTCGGGCTGGACGCACCACACCTGGTCCGCATCCGGCCCGACCTGGTCACCGGCTTCCTGCTGGAAGGGGACGCCGACGCGTAGGTCCGCCGGCGACGCCTCCACCACGACTCAGGAAGCGGGGGTGGGCTCGGTGGCTGCCACTTGTTCGTGGCCGGGCCGGAGCGGTGCACGCCAGGTGATCCTGCTGCCCCCCTCGGCCGGTGATTCCGTACGGAAGCTGCCCCCGACCCGACCGGCCCGCTCGGCCAGGTTCGCGAGACCGGAACGCCGGCCCTGCTCCGGGATCCCCACGCCGTCGTCCGACACCACGAGGACCACCTCTCCGGCAACGGCCTCCAGGGACACCGCGACCCTGGTCGCCCGGGCGTGCCGGGCCACGTTGCTCAGCAGCTCGTTCAGTGCCGCCACGACGTGGTCGGCGACGTCGGGCGGTACGTCGGTGTCCAGCAGCCCCGCCATGCTCAGCCGCGGGGGGTGACCCAGCACCGTAGCGGCCGCCCCGACGGCCTGGGCCGCGCGCGCCCGCAGGCCGGTGTCCGCATCGCGGTCCTTGGTCCGCAGCCCGAAGATGGTCGACCTGATGATTTTGATGGTCTCGTCCAGGTCGTCCACCGCGCGGGCCACCCGCTGGGCGGCGTCCTCGTGCTGTACCAGACGGGTCGCGCTCTGCAGCGTCATGCCCGTGGCGAAGAGCCGCTGGATGGCCAGGTCGTGCAGGTCCCTCGCGATCCGGTCCCGCTCCTCCAGCAGGGCGATCTGCTCCGCGTCCCGCCGCCGGTCCGCCAACTCCAGCGCCAGGGAGGCCTGTCCGGCGAATGCCAGCAGTGGCTCCAACTCCCCGTCGGAGAAGAGCGGTTCTCCGGTGCCGCGGGCCAGGAACAGCACACCGCGCCCGCCACCGCCCTCGGTGCCCAACGGCACCGCCACGGCCGGCCCCAGGCCGCCCGACTGCCGACCGTCGGCGGGGTACCGCGCGTCGGAGCCCGCCTTCGGTACGGCGACCGGGGCGCCCGAGGCGTGTGCGGCCCCGGCCAGCGTCTCCGCGGCCGGCAGCAGCAGCCCCTCCCGTCCGGCGGTCCCGACGCCGGTGGCGACCTCTATGAGGAGCCCGTCGACCCCGGGCAGGGCGGTGGCGATCTCCGCGACGGCCGATCCCGTGATGTCCCGGGCCCGGTCCGCGATGAGCCTCAGCACCTCGGACCGCGCACTGCCCGACAGGAGGCTCCGGGTGATCTCGGCGTTCGCCCGCAGCCACCGCTGCTGCCGCTGGGAGCCCTCGTACAGCCGGGCGTTGTCGATGGCGACGCCTGCGGCGACGGACAGGGTCGCGATCACCGACTCGTCCTCGGTGTCGAACTCCAGCCCGCCCCGCTTGTCGGTCAGGTAGAGGTTGCCGAAGACCTCCTCGCGCACCCGCACCGGCACTCCGAGGAACGTGCGCATCGGCGGGTGGTGCGCGGGGAACCCGTGCGAGGCGGCGTGACTGCCGAGGTCTTCCAGCCGCAGCGGCTCCGGGTGCCGGATCACCTCGCCGAGCAGGCCGTGGCCGGCCGGCAGGGGCCCGATCCGGGAGATCTCCTCGTCCGTCAGGCCCACCGTCAGGAACTGCGAGAGCGTCCTGCCGTCCGGGCCGATCACGCCCAGCGCGGCGTACTCGGCGTCCACCAGCAGGGCCCCGGCCTCCACGATGCGGCGCAGTACGTGGGAGAGTTCGAGCTCCCGCCCCACCGAGACGACCGCCTCCAGCAGGCTGTGCACCCGGTCCCGGGTGCCGCGCGCCGCGTCGATCCGCGCCTGGAGTTCGTCGAGCAGCTCGTCCAGCCGCATCCGCGGCATGTGCGACAAGGGTTCCCCCACCATGGTCGTACCGACTCCCCTCCCGCTCACGGACCTGAAGGGTATCGCCGCCGCGGGATGCGCGGAGGGCAATGCTCCGCCCTGCTCGACGCCGCACCGCGACGCCTGTCCGGGGCAATGGCACCGACCGGAGAGTTCCAGTGGGTCCCGAACGCCCCGCGCCCTGGCACGATGGCCGGAACGCAGGCGATCGGCGGCCACGGAGGTGCCATGCCCAAGCGCGGTCGGGTCCTCGCCACGCCCCACCTGTTCCAGGGCTACCGCACGCGATGGCTACGCGGTGACGTGCTGGCCGGCATCACCGTCGCCGCGTACCTGGTCCCCCAGGTGATGGCGTACGCGGGCGTGGCCGGGCTGCCGCCGGTGGCCGGGCTGTGGGCGGCACTGCCGGCCATGGTCCTGTACGCCCTGTGCGGTTCGTCCCGGCTGCTGTCCGTCGGCCCCGAGTCCACGACCGCCCTGATGACCGCCGTCGCCGTCGGCCCGCTGGCCGGCGGCGACCCGGCGCGCTACGCCGCCCTCTCAGCGGCCCTGGCCGTCGTCGTGGGCCTCTTCTGCCTGGTCGCGTGGGCCGTCCGGCTCGGCTTCCTGGCCGACCTCCTCTCCCGGCCCGTCCTGGTGGGCTACCTGGCCGGGGTGGCCTGCATCATGGTCGTGGACCAGCTGCCCCGCCTCACCGGCATCAGCAGGCACGGTTCGGACTTCTTCCCCGAACTCCTCGGATTCCTCCGCCACGTCAAGGACATCCACTGGCCCACGGCCGCCCTGGCCGCCGGCTGCCTCGTGCTGCTCTTCGTACTGCCGCTGCTGTCGCGGGCCCTGCCCGGGCCCCTCGTGGTCCTGGTCCTCGCCACCGCTGCGGTCGCGGCCCTCTCCCTCGACGAGGGCCACGGCATCGCCGTCATCGGAGCCGTACCGACCGGTCTGCCCGGCTTCGTGCTGCCACGCCCGGCGGACTGCGTCCAACTGGTCCTGCCGGCCCTCGGAGTCCTCCTCGTCGGCTACTCCGACGTGGTCCTCACCGCGCGGGCCTTCGCCCATCACGACGATCCCCATCCGCTGGAGGCCAACCGGGAGCTGCTGGCCCTCGGCACCGCCAACCTCGGCGCGGGCCTCCTGCACGGCTTCCCCGTCAGCAGCAGCGCCAGCCGTACCGCCCTCGCGGACGCCGCGGGGGCCCGCACCCAGGCCTACTCACTGACCGGCGCAGTCGGCGTGGCCGCCGTCCTGCTCTTCCTCGGGCCCCTCCTCGCCCACACCCCGGCCGCCGCGCTCGGCGCCATCGTGGTCTACGCCGCCGCCCGCCTTATCGAGGTGGGCGAGTTCCGGCGGCTCGCCGCCTTCCGCCGCCGCGAACTCCTGCTGGCCGTGGGCTGCACGGTGGGCGTGCTCGCCCTCGGCATCCTGTACGGCGTCCTGGTGGCGGTGGCACTCTCCGTGGCCGAGCTCCTCAGCCGCGTCGCCCGCCCCCACGACGCGGTCCTCGGCATCGTCCCCGGCCTGGCCGGCATGCACGACGTCGACGACTACCCCACCGCCCGCACCATCCCCGGCCTGCTCGTCTACCGCTACGACTCACCCCTGTTCTTCGCCAACGCCGAGGACTTCCACCGCCGCGCCCTGGCCGCGGTGACCTCCCAGTCCGAGCCGGTCCACTGGTTCGTCCTCAACGCCGAGGCCAACGTCGAGGTGGACATCACCGCACTCGACGCCGTGGACGCCCTGCGCGCCGAACTCGCCGACCGCGAGATCGTCTTCGCCCTCGCCCGCGTCAAACACGACCTCCGCAAACCCCTCGACGCCTACGGCCTCACGACGACGATCGGCGAGGACCGCATCTACCCCACCCTCCCCACCGCCGTCGCCGCCTACCGCGCGTGGGAACGGATGCGCCGCCCCTGACGCCCGAGCGGAATTCGCGAAGTCGCACCGTCGTCAACGGCTCCTGTCAAGATCGAAGCGGCAGTCCATCGTGGTCATGTGGCGACCGGAGGTCAGCACGCCCAACCGGTACGTGCGACTCTGGTCAGCACTCCTCTGCGACGGTGCTGGTTCGGTGCTGACTCTTGCCGTCCGATCGGCGGGAAGGCGCAGGTCCTAGCGTCGATCGGATGAGTTGTCGTACCACTCGACGGTGGTCCCTATGAGGCTCACCCCGACAATGCGGGCGAGGGCTCTGGGGGGCGTGGGTAAGGGTGTTGCGGCGGCCATGGGTCACCACTTCCGGGTGGGCGGGGGACGGGGGTCGTGTCGCCACACCATAGGAAGGGCCGAGTCGGCGGCGTATGTGATGGACCACCACAGTTGGGGGTACGGGCATCCTCGCCATCACCACACTGGCGCCCGTCCCGGCGGCGCTCGGGCACCGAGCGAGGCCGCGAAGGATGTGTCAGATATGCCCCGTGCGGCATGGCTTGTCGCCTGGGCCCTTCATCGCATTCTTGGCTGCGGGGCACGGGGAGCACCCGCTTGATGCCGCCCACGTCACAGGTTCTCAGGGCCAGCAGGTTGCAGACACCCTTACAGGCCTCCCCAGCCGGGCGACTCCCTTCGGCGATTGCGTAGACGGGCTTGAACCGAGCCGCACCCTGGGACACCCGGATGCCCCCTGCTCAAAGCTGCGCCCCGGGATGCACAAAGGGCAAGTCTTCACTGACGCACAGACATTGCGCGGCCAACTTGTAGCACCCAAGCACTAGTTGCGGTCGCCCTGGCCATCCGTCCAGGCCAGAAGCAGCCCTGGCCTAGACCTAGACGTAAAATCCAGTTAAAGTCTGCGCCGATCATGACCATTGCAAGAGACGCCTACATCTCGGCACGTCCGGGATCCGTATACGCAGAATTCGACGTGCCGAAATCATCGCTAATTCCCGGCGGCAGGCCGGGGGACTTCAAGATGTCGGATTCTGACACCATCTTTGCTCGTCTAGCACAGAAGAAGGGGAACCCTGTTCCTCAGCTTCCCGAGGCGAAGAACATCAAGCTGGGAGGATGGGGATGTTCCTAGGCGCTGCGCTGCTGGAGCGGGCCCAGGAGTGGATTCGGCAGGAAATCCACAAGGCGGAGGCTCTGCGGGATGCTTCAACGATTGAGACATCCCCTGATGAGAGTGAGCTGACGTCGGTTAGCTGGATCCTTGATGGCGGCAACTTCATGGCCCAGGTCGTGTTGTGGGATACAGGGGAGTTCGAGGTAGATCTAGTGAATGCGGAGACGGGTCAAGTTCGGACGCGGAGCGGCCGACTGGAGTCGCCCAGTGAACTCGAATCCTGTCTTGCGACCGCCCGCGATTGGGTTCTCCAGGATCTTTGAGGATTTTCTAGGTAGCCTGCGTTCGCAAATATGAAGCCCCACCAGGCACTGCCTGGCGGGGCTTCAGCGCGCCGTGACGGCAGTAGTTGACGGAAACGTCAGCGGACGGGGGTCGCGCAGAGCCGCGGTTCCTTGCTGTCGTCGGACCGCTTTCCGGTGTCGGCGGGAGTGCGGAGCGAGTGGCCGAGGAGGCAGATGGCATCCCGTTGGAGGCGGAGCCGGACGTGGCGTAGACGGTGGCGGTGACGCCGATGGAGGATCGCGGTTGAGTGGCGGAGGCCGTGGAACCGGATGCGGCGGAGTCTGGCCTGGTGGAGCAGGGTGTTGAAGTGCCGGGTGAGGGTGGACCCTTCGATCGGAGCGCCGTCGGGGCGGGCGAAAACGTAGCCGCTGCCCTCCCGGCCCGCCCCCACCGCCTCACATTCCTTAAGTTGTCGGTCGTGCTGGTCGAGGGAGCACTGGCACGGTGCTGGCAGGACGATGCGACGCTCCGAGGTCTTGGTCTTCGTCGGGAGGGCGATCAGGCCGCCGGAAGTGGTGCGCTGGAGAGAGCGTCTGATATTGACGGTTCCGCCGGCCAGGTAGAGGTCTGCCAGCGCAGGCCGAGGAGTTCACCCTTGCGGAGCCGAGTGTGCAGAGCCAGTTCTAGCAGCGACTGCAACCGGTGCCCGCTGGTGGCGGCAGGAACTTGCGGGCTTCGTCGGCGCTGAGGGGTTCGAACCGGCGGGGTGCGCCGCGTCGTTCGCGATGCGCACGGCATCGTCGGGCCGACAGGCAATTGTGGTCGACGGAGGAGGCTCCCGCTACCGCCCGAGACCGACGCTGAGGGCCCGCCAGCGCTCGCTCCGGCTCCCGCCCCCCGAGAGAGAGAACATCACCCTCCGGTTCCGGTACTGGTTCCGTGCTGGCTCGGACCCCCGACAGAGCCCGTACTCGCAGGTCCTAGCGTCGGATGAGTGAGTGGTCGTACCACTCGACGGTGGTACCGGCGAGAGTCGCCGCCCGGAGGACGTGCACCTCACCATGCCGCCTGCCGAACGTGCCTGAAAGGGACTCAGCCGGCCCCGAATCCAGCGCCGCCGACAATGCCTGCCGTGGTGCATTACGACGCCACGGTGCTGCCTCGCCCGACTGGGCGCTGCCCTTGCGACCTCGGCCGCCGTGGTCGGCCATTCCCGAGCCCGCCTGCGCTGCCTCCCGGGTGGGAAGGCGGCGCAGGCGGGCTGGGGGCGTAGGCGGCGTCGCCACGACGGGTCAGGAAGGTGTGACGCGGTTCCAGCAGGAGAGCAGAACGGGTTCGGGGCGGTGGAGGCCGTCCGGGTCCACGTCGAACACCTGAAGCGCTCTCAGAGTGCGGACCATATCGGCCGCACTGACCGTCGCATCGTAACGTCCGCTCTCCACTGCGGCCTCGAGGTCCTCGAAGGGTAGGCCCTCTTCCGTCATGAGTTCCACGATCACCGCGAACGCCGACCACAGGGGCGCCTTCGGTACCAGTCCCACCTGAGCCAGGAAGGCCCGCGCGCCCTCAGAGTCGTCCAGCCGTTCCCGCAGCGAGCGGAGGGCGTTGCCCTCGGAGACGCCCCTGGCCAGTTGTTCTGCGAGATCGTCGACGAGCAGGGGCCATCCCCCCGTGGTCGCTCCCAGCTGGGTGAGGGCCGACTCCGAGGTGAAGGCGCTCTTCTGGTCCAGCGCCCAGGTGCGCAGCCCGTGGCGGGTATAGCGCCGGAGGGTGACAATGTTCAACTCGCGTCGTTGCTGGTCGGACAGCAGATCCCCCCATAGCCGGATCTGTTCGAGCCCGACCACCACCACAGCGGATCGCGTGATGCCCGGGCCCGTGGGGAGCCAGGTTGCCGCCATGTCCAGCGAGTCGAGGCAGGTCTGTTCGCCGGGGGATTTCACGGTCAGGTCGGAAAGGACAAGGCGGCTCGTGCCCGCCGCTCCGCCGACGAGCTCGCGCTCGAAGTCGGCGCGCCGGTTGATGACGGGCATCTTCCAGCCCGTCGCCTCCGCGACCTCGCGCAGTCCCGAACCGACGCGGTTGATCCCCGTGGCGGGTGACCCGATGACCACGCGGGCGAGGTTCCGGCGGCCGCCTTCGCTGCCCACGACCTGCCGGCCCGGCAGAAGGTCCGCGATCTGCGCCGCGGTGAGCGGGCAGTGCGCGTGCGAATGGGCGGACCGGTGCCGGGTCTCCATGGCCGTGAGCCGCTCGGTGACCTCCCGGCTTGATGTGTTCTGCAACTGCGCGTCGACGTCCTCCAGCGTGCCGATCATGCTCAGGGCGTTCGCGCTGCGCAGGTGCCAGCCGCGGTACTCGGGATCGGGGGCAAGCACCCCGAGTCCCTCCATCTCGGTGAGATAGGCGCGGAACTGGTCCGGGTCCAGGTCCCGGAACCCTTCTGCCCACCAGTACGTGCACTCGTCCCGCAGCTCCGCGTGGGTCATCCTGGCATCGATCCCTTGGTGGTGGGCGTGGTGCGCCACGACGTTGGCGATCATGTTGTATCGGGAGTCGAGCCGCAGGGTGTCGTGGAAGGCTGCCGTGATGCTGCGCTGCAGGTCCTTGTCCGACTGGACCCGCTCCACGTCCGCGCGGGTGATCGAGTACAGCGGGCCGCGGCCCCTCTCCCGCCCTGTGTGCATGGTCTGCACGAGCCGGTGCGCGAACATCTGCAGGAGGAACGGCTGGTAGGAGCAGTGTCCTAGGATCCGGTGGACGAGCGGCGGTTCGTCGAACCTGTAGCCCAGCGCCGCCAGCGGCTTCAGCAGCAGGTTGGCCGCGTCCTGGGGTTGCAGCGGGCCGATGACCGTCGGGTGTTGCGAGAGGTGGCTGAACGGGTTGTTCACCGCGAGGGTCGCGTACCGCTGCACCGAGTGCAGTCCGGCGAACACGATCTTGACGCTGTCGTTCGTCTCCGAGCTGAGGTCCCGCAGGCGACGGGTCTCGGTGAACCTCGGTGAATCCGACTCGAAGAAGCCGTCCGCCTCGTCCAGCATGATGAGCATCCGTCGGCTGCTGTCGTGCTTCAGCCATGCCCGGATTCCGGCCACGACGGCGTCCGCCGTCAGGACTGCGTCGGGCCTGACCCGCTTCGCCAGGATCAGCGCGTCCTCCTCCAGCAGCCGACGCCCGATGATGTTCCAGACAGCGGAGGCCTGCGCGCTGGTGCCGTTGTACGTGGAGTCGAGGCTCAGCGCCAAGCTCACGTGCGCGGCGGGCGCCTGGGCGGTGAAGTTCCTGCCCGCCTCCTTCAGCAGGGCGGATTTGCCGAGACCCCTGCCGCCGAAGACGACCTGGTTCCCCGCCGGATCCTGGACCGAGCCGAGCTCGTCCAGCCGGCCGAAGAA
This sequence comes from Streptomyces sp. NPDC089919, assembly GCF_040684615.1. Taxonomy (NCBI): domain Bacteria; kingdom Bacillati; phylum Actinomycetota; class Actinomycetes; order Kitasatosporales; family Streptomycetaceae; genus Streptomyces; species Streptomyces sp. NPDC089919. Next base: position 84,530 of record NZ_JBFBGK010000006.1, on the reverse strand, counting down.
CATCTCCTGCGCGACCCGGCCGCGCTTCTCGCTGACGTAGGGGTTCACCGCCGAGAAAGGCAGGAGTACCTGCATGGCGCGGTCCAGCAGCTGGTTGCCGCGTGCCGCGATGTGGGCCAGTGCCGCGTCGTCGAGCACGACCATCGGCCGGCGGCCGACGCTCAGCACCGCCAGCGCCGTCCGGTCCTGTGCCGAGAGGGTTCCGAAGTAGGCGACCAACAGGCTGTCCTGGCTCGGGTCCTGCTGGACGCGGGCCATCAGCGCCTCGGGCTTCGGCTGACCCCAGGCGAGCATCACCCGGAGCCGGCCTCGCAGGGCCGAACCGAAGGCCGGCACGAGCGCGTTGCCCGTGTACCCCACCTCGACGAGGTCAAGGAACCGGTGGTCAGGTGTGGTGCTCCGCTGCCGGTCCCGCTGCGGCCTGCGCAGACTACGGTAGCCGATCAGCCGCAGGGCGGGCATGAGCAGGTTCTCCTCGCTCAGTCCCTCCAGCCTCCGCCCTCCCCGGCGGCTGGCCATCTCATGCCAGCCAGCCAGGCCCTGGGCCGCCTGCTCTGTGAACTCCTCCGACATCGTGGAAAAGTCGAGGGCGTCGAGGTCGAGGAAGCGCCTGCGCTCCTGCACCGCCTGGATGAGTTCCGCTGTGATGCCGTGAGGCAGTGCGTCCGGCACAGCGGGGAAGAAGGCGTCCAGCGGATGGTCGGCCTGGCGTGTGTCGGGGATACTCTCGCCGTTGGAGAGGTGGGAGATCAGCTCCTCCGCCGTCAGCAGGTCGCCGTCGTCGAGGATAGGCGTGACCCTGGCGACGTTCTCAGGCTTGAGGTCGGGAATCTCCATGAGCCGGGTCCGCAAGGTGGCCACCGCCTTCGCGTGGGCCCGCTCCAGTTCCTCCGACAGAGCGGCCAGTCGCCGGCGCACCGAGGAGAGGTCGGACGCCGGGGTGATGACGGAGGCCTTGAGCCGGTGCTCGAAGTCGCGCTCCTCCTCTTCCTTGAACACGCCGTTGACCCGGGTGCGTCGCAGCGCGTCCTCCAGCTCCCGCCGCTTCACCTCAAGCTCGGTGACCGTACGCCTGGCGGCCTCGTCCACCTCCACCTGCACGGACTCGGCGATCGGTTTGCCATCGCCATCGAGACGGGGCAGGTGGCCCCGCTCGGAGAGCTCGATCAGGTGGGTAGCGACGTCGAACCGTTCAGCGGTGGCGTGACCGCTGACGGCCTCCTCCCATGTCCTGCCCGCAGCGCTCGCGATGGTGGCGGACGTGAGGCGGGGCGGGACCACGTGCCCGGTCGTCGCGTCCACCCGCACGCCCGCCATCTTCAGCAGGTCGGCGCCGAGCACGGTCTCGGCCGGCGGCTCCGTGGGGTCGAGCCGGGCGTCACCGGCGAGGAGCTCGCACGTCAGGCGGAGGGAATCGGCAGCCGAGCGCATGGCAGTGGCGGTGTACGGGTCGTCGGTGAGGGCCTGTTCCGCCAGGTCCGAGAGCACGCTGTGCCGGAGCGCCAGTACGTTGGTACGCATTTCCTGGACCTGATCGATGCTCCAGTCCTGCGTACCCGCGTTGAGGGCACGGGCGGCGGTGACCCATTTCTCTACCCACCGCAGACGCTCGCGCACCAGCCGCAGCAGATTCTGTCGGGCGGGGCCTTCCAGAGGGCTCCTGCTGGACTTCATCATCCGGCGGTCGATCTCGTTGAGCTCGTCCTGGAGCGTTGAGTCGACGCTCAGCTCCCGTACACGCTCGGAGATCTCGTCGAGAACGGCCCTGTCGTCTTCTGCGGCGCTCCGCAGCAGCCGGCCGACGAGCCCCTCCGGGGCGAGCCAGATACGGGTGATTTCGGTCGCGCGGTTGAACCGGATGCGGGGTATCTGGTCAAGGCCCTGACGGCACTCCTCGCGGGCCTCCCGCATGGTCTTCTCGAGTTCGGCAGCGCCCTGGGCCACGGCGAGCGGCGGCGAGTGGAGCAGCGTCGACCGCAGCGCGCGGAGCGCGACCTCGCCTGCGATGGAAGCGAGGCTCGGCGGCAGGCCCGACGCCACCCGCTCCAACGGGGCGCTGGTCTCGGGGTCGCCCGTGATCAGGACGGTCCGCAGCAGGGCGGCGGTGACGAGGGCGGCGTCCGGCCGGCTGCCCACCAGCTCATCGAGATCCATCTCGGCGAGTTCGGCCCGGACGTGGGAGGCGCACTCGCCGCTGGCCGATCGCAGCGCTTCGGCGTACGCGGAGATCCGCAGGGTGGAGACACGACAGCGGGATTCGCCGTTCTGCTCGGCGAGCGCCGCAGCCGTGCCGAAGCGCCGGGCTTCCAGCAGGGGCGCGAGTTCAGCGGCCCGCCGCGCACCGGCCATTGCCGGCACGTCGCAGGAGTCCGCGGTGGACGCCGGGGTGGCATCCGGCTCGCCGGTCGGCTGCGGTGGCACGTACGGGGATACGGCTCCGGCGGTCGAAGCGGGCGCCGCCGGCGCCGGCACTGGCGGCCGCGCCCGCTCGGAGGGGCTCACAGCCGGGGAAGCGGCCAGTGTGGGACCGCCACGCCGGGTCTCCGCCTCCGGGGCCGGAGACCCGGCGATGACGGGCGTCGGGTCCGGCACCGATGTCTGTGCGGGTACCGATGCCGGTTTGACGGGCACGGCCTGGGCGGCCTTCAGGCCCGGGGACGCGGGGTCGGTGACCGGTTCCGCGTCCCCGGGGAGGCGCTCCTCAGTGTCACTTGAGGGTTCCCGCCCGCTGGTGAGCGCCAGGCCGGCGTGTTGCGCGGCCAGCATCACCAGTGTGGGGGTGGGTCCCTTGGCCGACATCGCTCCGAGCAGTTCGAGGATCTCCGCAGGCCGGTCTTGGCTGCCCTGCGCGAGTTCCACCATCTTGAGGAGTATGTCGAGAGCTTCAGCATCGGCATGGTCCTGTTTGTCCCAGACCTCCTGGGCCCGGAGCGCCTCCGCCCTCTCCTGTGCCCCGAGCAGCGCATCGGCCGGCAGCGCCGAGCCACTGCTGCGGGTCAGGCAGGACATGAGCCGCAGTCTCGTACGGACTTGTCCCATGCCCATCGCTTCGATCGCGTGGGCGGTCCGCTCCCGCAGGCCGGGGAGGTCGATTCGTTCGGGGACCGGGCCATGCGGGCGCAGTGCGGTCAGGAGTTCGTCGAAGGACAGTGCCACCTCGCGCAGCGCGTCGAGGTCCGCGTCGTCCGGCCTGGCCTGTTCTGCCAGGGCCCCGGCGACGCGCCGCACGGACGCGGTCGCGGCCTCAAGGGCCCGCTCGATCCGCTCCACGCGGGCGGCGAGCAGATCGTCTTCCGGCGTTGCGTCCGGGGCGGGCGCATCGTCAGACGGGGAGGGTAAGGCTGCTGCCTCGTTCAATCCCATGTCTGCCTCGTCTCCTTCCTCGAGTTCACGCCGGGGCTGCTGGAGCACATCCATCAGGCGCTCGACTGATTCGCGTACGGCTGCGATGTCCATCGGAGACGACTCGTCGGTCATCCAGGGCTGGTCCAGGGCCCAGAGCCACACCGGCGCGTCCTCCGTGCTGACGCGCAGGAGCGACCACGCGGCGAGGCGCAGCAGCGCGGGGCTCCAACGCCGGGTGAGGGGCTCCGACGACCCGACGGCCGTCAGTAGGTCCTGGAGGAGCGGCTGGGTGAGGTGGGCAGCCGCGTGACGTGCCTTGGCGGAGTCGGGGTCGCGCGCCATCCGAGCCAGGACGTCCCGACACAAGGCGGGGCTCACCCTGGTGCCAGCAATGGAGATGCGCAGGGTGCCGAGCAGGTGACGGCGCCATTGCACCGACATCGAGTTCAAGGCGTGTTCCACGTCCGCCTGCTGGAGCAGTTTCACGGCGGAGCCAATGGGTGAGGGCAGTGAGTTGAGTGCTTGCGCCTGGGCCTCCAGGGCATCGACGAGGACGGGTGCCAGCACGGCGTTGGGTCCTTCGCCCACGGTGAAGGGTGTTTCGGGTTCTTCGCACAGCTGGCCACGCCGCCGGCGGGGTGAGGTCACGCGGTCTCCTGCGAACTGGTTGGTACTGGTGGTTCATGTTCCGTGCCGAGGCTCCCCGGTCCCGCTGGGCGCGGATCAGGTCAGATACCTCGGCGGTGCGGTCGTACGTAGGTGTAGCCCGGGGGCAGCTCGGGCGAGCCGGCCAGGCCGAATGTCAGGAAGTCCTGCCGGAACAAGCGTCGTTGTTCTTCGCTCGCTTCGTAGCCCAAATGGCCTATGAAGCGGAGGAATCCCGGAACATGGTGGCCATTGACAGGCCTGCAGGCGCCCACGGGGTCGTCCGAGGGAGCGGAGCCCCGCGGTCTGCCCTCGACCACCAGGGGGGTGTAGCAGACCAGTTCCAGGGTGGTCTCGCGGGGCCTCGGCGGGTAGTGGTCGCGAGCGTCGGGACCTCGGCTGCCCCGGGTGAGGGTGAGCCGGGCCGAGGCGAGCAGCTCTCGGAGGGCGGCTTCCAGCCGGGGTGCGGCTGGGTGGCGGGGTACGTCCGCCATGACGAGGCGCACCGCGGTGTGGAGGCGGTCGCGGGCGAGCAAGGCGCGGCCGTAGGCGTCGAGCAGGCCCAGACGCCGGACGGCCGTCATGACGAGCGCTTCGGTGCCGTGCCCGGGTCCCCGGCCCGGTGGGTCCCCGCCGCCGTCCCGGGTGCGGACGCGTCGGTCGTAGCGGTGCGCCACGGGCTCGCCATCGATCGTCTGGGGGTGGGGCAGCCGCACGGTGCGGGCCTGGATGACCCGGCCGGCACGTTGCCAGGTCAGGAAGAGCAAGATTCCGGGGAAGAATTTGTCGGGCCACTCGAGGCCCGCCAGAGCGCCCTCCCCGTCGCACTCTGCGTTCTGGGCGGCCTGGTGGGGCGGCAGGTCCGCCCCACCATGGATGAGCAGGAGCCGTACGCGGTTCGCCACGTCCTCCTCGGCGGTCGAGCGGCCGGAAGCGAGGCCGTCCAGGACTTCGAGGGGCAGCGGAAGTCGGCCGTTCGACAGGTCATGGGCCCTCAGGGGCTGTGTCCACTCGACGCGGTCCGGCCGGGCCGGTCCTCGCACGGCTTCGCCCAGACCGCGGTCGTCCGGCCACCACTGACCCTCGTCAGACGTGGCCGAGTACTCAGCCGCACCGCTGGTGCCCGCTTGCGTAGCGGGCGCGGACGGCTCGGTGCCAGCGCAGGCCGGAGTGTCACCGGCCCGGTACTCGGCACGCCATAGGCCACCGCTCTGCCAGCGGTCTTCCTGGGCCAGGTGCACGCCGTTCGGCAGGAGGCCCGTCTCCTCGTCGGTCTCGCCGCGTACGTAGTCCGCCAGCAGGACGTTGGCGTGGCTGACGGCCAGGGGGTACGCCGTGCCCCGCAAAGACCCGAAGGCCTGCGGCAGCGCCCGGAGCGCGTGGCCGAGGGCCGTGTGGACCGCGCTCGGCCGTGCCGCGGCTCGGCGGCGGCCGATCGGCGCGGCCGACCGCCCGACCGACTGGGCCAGCGCTTCCAGTGCGTCGCGCCCCAGCGGTCCACGGTCAGCGAGGCGGGCGGCCATGGACGTTCGAGTGAAGGCGTAGTCGCCCCACATCCGAAGCTCCGGCGAAGATGCCAGGGCCTGTCGGACCACGGACATCAGCCGGAGCAGAGCGGCTTCCATCTCCGACGGGGAACTGGCAGGCGGCAGCATCAGCGGCAGTGGCATGGGAGCGAGGGAGCTCGTGAGCAGGCTCCGTCCGCGTGTCATCAGGTAGCGGACGTAGTACGCCGTGTCGTCCAGGTCGGCTTCGGACCCCGGGTACCGGGATTCGACGAGCAGGTGCCCGAACGTGTCCGTTGTCCCGCGGCGGCTCAGTCTGTTCAACCGGTCGGTGGTGGCGGCGAGGCTCTGACCGAACGCCTCGGTGTCGAAGACCATCCGCTCGTGCAGAGTCGACGCGTCGGCCGGCTCGTGCTCTCCCGGCCCTTGCGCGCCCGCAGGAGCGCCGGAAAGCCAAGCGGGAGTGTCTCCTGTGCTCCCGACGGCCGGGTGGGCGCCTTCCTTGTACACGACCTCCGCCGGTAAAAGGTCGCCCCCGGTACGGATGTTGACCATTGCTCCGACGGGCAGGGCCTCGGCCCGGTCCCCAAGGGCGACGTACGGGAAGTCGCCCACGTCAAGCGGCCCTCCGGCGTAGCCGCCGGCCTCGGTGTCGAACCCGAAGTAGACCGCGTTGAATGCGACCGCGGTGTGCACGGGTGCGGTCCGGCACGAGACGAACGCGCAGACGTACTGGCGGAGGTGCTCGAAGTCCGGGTGGGTCCGCACGTCCGACGTGCGGATCAGATCGGGGTTGAGCAGAGGGGGGTCCACGTACGGCCGCCAGACCCGATCGGAGGTACCGGTGTCATTCGTCAGTCGCATATGTGGCCCATGGTGGCGCGACGCGGTGAGAAAGTGAAGGGTTATGGCCGATCCAGCCAAACTACAGCTATTACCGGCTACTTCGGGCGGGGCGGGCGAGATGCGGAATGCGCGGCGCCGGTCGGCTGACGTTCCGTCACCCGGAGCCGCAGGTGAGCCCGTCGTCGTGGCAGATGTCATTGAGCCGGCCGCCGGCACGGCGGGTCGTGCATAAATAGTCACACTGACAATAAATACTCGCTACCATCGCCAGCCATGAGCAACCGTCTGAGCAATCTCGCCACCGAGAACGAGCGCATCGCGACCGCCGGCAGCTACACCACCGCCGCCGGCGCCCGGGTCTCGATAGCGCCGGCGCTCGCCGCCGCCCGGGCCGGCACCGTCTCGCACTCCCCCGACTTCGCCCCCGCGGGCACCGGTCCGTTCGCCGGTGCGGCCGAGGTGACCGACGAGGACAGCATGCGTGCCGCGCGCCGCCTCACCGACGGAGGCGTCGCGCACCTCGCCGTCCTCAACTTCGCCTCGGCCCGCAACCCCGGCGGCGGGTACCTGCGCGGGGCCAAGGCCCAGGAGGAGGACCTCTGCCGCACCGCCCTGCTGTACCCGTGCCTGCTCGAGGCCCCCGACTACTACGCGGCCCACCGGGCGTCCGCCGACCTCGCGTACAGCCACCGGGTGATCTTCTCCCCGCACGTACCGGTGATCCGCGACGGCGCCCGCGCCCTGCTCGACCAGCCGTACCGGGTCTCCTTCCTTACCTCCCCCGCCCCCAACGCCGGCCAGCTGGCGCTGCGTTCACCGGGCGAGACGGTCGACGTCCGGGACACCCTCACCGAGCGCGCCCGTCGCGTCCTGGGCGCGGCCGCCCACCACGGGGTCCGCGAACTCGTCCTCGGCGCCTGGGGCTGCGGCGTGTTCCGCAACGACCCGGCCGAGGTCGCCGACGCCTTCGCCGAAGCCCTCCACACCCACGGCGCCCCCTTCACCCGCATCACCTTCGCCGTCTGGGACCGCGCGGCAGACTCCCCCAACCGCACGGCCTTCCGCGCGAGGTTCAAGTGAAATTGGGGGACTTCGAGGTCGAAGTCATCGATTTCAGTGATGTGGCGGCCGAGGAGCGGGTGATCGAATTCCGCTACCTGCCCGCCGGAACCGCCTTCGTCGCGGTGGTTGTTCCGGACGGAGGCGACTGGTCCCGAGCGATGGTGAGCGTCGATCCCGAGGCCGGCGACGTGGCTGCCGTCCTCATGAGCAGCCTGCTGGAGGTCGCGCGGAGCATGGTCGAAGGAAGGTAGGTGCTCGGCACGGCCCCGTCTCCGGTTCCCGGTCCGCGCCGGTGTCTTGTCGGGGGGCGTGCCTCTACTCCAGGCCCCGGGATCAGACCGAGACCAGTTCTCGTTCGCGGTCCGGGGTGGGGAGGGGGGTCTTCCTGTTCGGGAGGGAGAGGCGGAGGACTCGGTGCCAGGCGGAGTAGACCTGCTTGGGGAGGGGGCCGGTGACGTAGTCCAGTTCGTACTTCTCGAAGAGGGCGCGGACCTTCACCGCGACCTCGGCGTAGCGGTTGCTCGGCAGGTCCGGGAAGAGGTGGTGCTCGATCTGGTGCGACAGGTTGCCGGTCATGAAGTGCATGGCCTTGCTGCCGCTGATGTTCGCCGAGCCCATCATCTGGCGCAGGTACCACTGGCCGCGGGTCTCGCCGTCGATCGACCGGCGCTCGAAGACCTGTACGCCCTCGGGGAAGTGGCCGCACATGATGACCGAGTGGGACCAGATGTTGCGGACCAGGTTCGCGGTGAACGTGGCGGCGAGCGTGGTCAGGAAGGACGGGCCCGACAGGAGCGGGTGGATCACGTAGTCCTTGAGGACCTGCTTGCGGATCTTGCGGCCCACCGCCCGGGCCCGCGCGCGGAACTCCGGGTTCTTGCGGCGGTCCTTGGCCAGGTTCCGGCCGAGCTCCAGGTCGTAGGCGGCGATGCCGTACTCGAAGAAACAGGCGTTGAGGAAGTTCCACAGCGGCTGGCCGAGGTGGACCGGGTGCCACTTCTGGTCCTCGTCCACGCGCATGATGCCGTAGCCGAGGTCGTTGTCCTTGCCGAGCACGTTGGTGTACGTGTGGTGCAGCTCGTTGTGCGAGTGCTTCCACTGGTCGGCCGGCGAGACGTGGTCCCAGTCCCAGGTGGTGGAGTGGATCTTCGGGTCCCGCATCCAGTCCCACTGGCCGTGCAGGATGTTGTGGCCGATCTCCATGTTGTCCATGATCTTCGCCACCGACAGGCCGGCGGTGCCGATCAGCCAGGCGGGCGGGAAGAACGAGAAGAGCAGGACGCCCCGGCTGGCCAGCTCGAGGGTGCGCTGCGCCGTGATGACCTTGCGGATGTAGGCGGCGTCCTTCTCTCCGCGGCTCGCGATGACCTCGTCGCGGATCGCGTCCAGCTCGCGGCCGAGCTCCTCGATCTGCTCCGCGGTGAGGTGGGCGGTGGGGTCGATGGCGGTCACGGTGCTCCTACCGTTCGAGGTCGCAGGGGCCCGCCGCGGCGGACACGCAGGTCTGGATGAGGACGCCGGTGCCGGCCTCGGTGATCTCGCCGGTGCGCAGGTCGCGGACGGCGCCCGAGGTGAGCGGCGTGACGCAGCCGAAGCAGATGCCCATCCGGCAGCCGGACGGCATGAGCACGCCGGCCTCCTCGCCGACGTCCAGCAGCGGCGTGGCGCCGTCCGCGTCGACCGTCTTGCCGGTGGTGGCGAAGGTGACCTCGCCGCCGTCGCCGGTGACGACGGCGGTGGGGCGGAAGCGTTCGGTGTGCAGGCGCTCCGGGACGCCGTGCATCGACCAGTGGTCCTCGGCGGTGTCGAGCAGGCCGGCGGGGCCGCACGCCCAGGTCTCGCGCTCGGCCCAGTCGGGGACGAGCTCGCCGAGGCGGCCGACGTCGAGCAGCCCGTCGGTGTCGGTGTGCAGCTCGGTGAGGCGCAGCGTGGTGTTCGCGACCAGGTCGTGCAGCTCGTCGCGGAAGATCACGTCCTGCGGGCGCGGCGCGGAGTGGACCATGACGACGTCGTCGAACCGGTGCTCGCGCAGCATGCCCATCACCGGGGTGATGCCGCTGCCGGCCGTCAGGTACAGCACCTTGGCGGGGGTGGCCGGCGGCAGGACGAAGTCACCGGTGGCCTGGTCGAGCCGGATCAGCGTGCCCGGACGCACCCGGCGGACGAGGTGGTTGCTGACCTTGCCGTCCGGGATGGCCTTCACGGTGATCGCGATCCGGCCGTCGCGGCGGTCGGTCGGCGAGGTGACCGAGTAGGCGCGCCACAGGCGCACGCCGTCGACGTCCACCCCGATCCGCACGTACTGGCCGGCCCTGTGGCCGCGCCAGCCCCGGCCGGGCCTGATCACGATGGTCGCGGCGTCGGCCGTCTCGGGGAGCACCGCCTCGATGCGCCCCCGCAGGTCGGCGCCCGCACGCAGCGGGCTGACCAGGTCGAGGTAGTCCGACGGCAGCACCGGCGTCGTGACCATCTCGAGCAGTTTCCACGCCCTGCTACGGAGGGCTGTACTCGTCATGACCCCAGCTTGATGCGCTTCAGGGGGTAAAGTCCTGTCCTCAAGACGTGAATCTGATCGGTCGAATTGTTCGCAGGGAACAAAAGCAGGGACCAAAAAGTGAGCCATGCAGTCCGGAAGGCCAGCGAACTGGTCCTCGATGACGCGACGGTCACCGCGCTGCGGGCCGTCCTGAGGACCACCGCGGACGAGGTCGTCCAGGCGATCATCGACGAGGTCCCGCCCTATGCCAACGCCCTCTCGGGCCGCATGGGTGCCACCATCCGCCGGGCCGTCCGCACCGCCCTGGGCCTCTACCTCGACCTCGCGAGCGGGAACGCCACGGGCGTGGACACCGGTGCCGCGGCCTACGAGCTGGGCCGCGGCGAGGTCCGCGACGGCCGCTCGATGGACGCCCTGCTCAGCGCCTACCGGGTCGGCGCCCGGGTGGCCTGGCGGGGCCTGGCCGCAGGGGCCGTACCCGCGGGGCTGCCCGCCGCCCAGGTGGCCAAGTTCGCCGAGCTGACCTTCGCCTACATCGACGAGCTCTCCGCCGCGAGCGCGGCGGGGCACGCCGACGAGCTGGCGGCGCGGGGCCGGGCCCACGAGCGCCACCTGGAGCAGCTGGCCCGCGACCTGCTCGCCGGCGCCAGCCCGGACCTGCTCCTGGCCGCCGCCGGGCGGGCGGGGTGGCCGCCGCCGGTCTCGCTGACGGCGGTGCTGCTGCCCGCCGCCCAGGCCCGGCCGGCCTATCGCACGCTCGACCCGGGCACCCTGGTCCTCGACGACCTGGCGGACGCCTCCGGCGTACTCCTCGTGCCGGACGCCGACCGGGCGCACCTCCTGCGGCAGCTGCCCGAGGAGACGGCCGTGGTGGGCCCGGCCCGGCCGTGGACGCGCGCGTCCGCCTCGTACGCCCGGGCGGTCCGTGCGCGCTCCCTCGGCTGCGGCATCCGGGACACCGAGGACCACCTGCCGGAGCTGGTGCTGAGCGCGGACGCGGACGCGTTCGCCGACCTGCGGGCCCGGGCCCTCGCACCGCTGCGGAGCGTGCCGGCCGCGACCGCGCGGCGGCTCGAGGAGACCCTGCGGGCGTGGCTGCTGCACCAGGGCCGGCGGGACGAGGTGGCGGCGGCGCTGTTCGTCCACCCCCAGACCGTCCGGTACCGCATGTCGCAGCTGCGGGAGCTGTTCCCCGACCTGGCCTCGCCGCAGCGGGTCCTCGAGCTGACCCTGGCGGTCGGCCTCCGGGCGGGGTGACGCGGATCCCGCGGGTCCCGACGCGTGCCGCCGTCCCGTGCACGCGGACCTCGCCGGCCGACCCGGACGTCGGCGGCCGGCGTTGTCAGTGCCGGGCGTGATGATGACCTTCATGACCGAAAACAGCACCTCCCTGTCCTCGCCGGCCGCCTACGCGGAGGCCGTGACCACCGCCCTGGCGGCGGCGGCCGCGTACTACGGCGACGGGACCACCCCGCTCGGTGACGACGAGTACGACGCGCTGCTGCGCGCCGTCGCGGCGTACGAGGAGGCCCACCCCGAGGAGGTGCTGGCCGAGTCGCCGACCGGCAAGGTGGCGGGCGGGGCCGTGCAGGGCGACGTCCCGCACTCGGTCCCGATGCTCTCCCTGGACAACGTCTTCGACGCCGACGGGCTCGCCGAGTGGGCCGCCGGGCTGGAGCGACGCCTGGGGCGCCCGGTGGCCGGCTGGTGCGTGGAGCCGAAGCTCGACGGTCTCGCGGTGGCCGCCCGGTACCGCGAGGGCCGGCTCGTACAGGTCCTCACCCGCGGCGACGGCCTGGCCGGCGAGGACATCACGCACGCCGCCGAGGCCGTCCTCGGGCTGCCGCGGGTGCTCACCGAGCCGATCGACGTCGAGCTGCGCGGGGAGGTGCTGCTGACGACCGCGCAGTTCGAGGAGGCCAACCGGATCCGGCTCGCCCACGAGGCGCCGCCCTTCGCGCACCCGCGCAGCGGCGCGGCCGGCACCCTGCGGGCCAAGGACCGGCCGTACCGCATCGAGTTGACCTTCTTCGCCTACAGCGCGATCGGCCTGGACGACCTCGGCCACCTCGCGCTGCTGGAGACCCTGGCCGCCCTCGGCGCCAACACGGCCGCCAGTACGGCCGCGGCCCCGGCGCGGTACGAGACCGTCGAGCAGGTGCAGGAGCGCATCGACGTGATCGCCGGGCTGCGGGCCGCCCTGCCGTTCGGCATCGACGGTGTCGTGGTGAAGGCCGACGCGGTCGGGGACCAGCGGCAGGCGGGCACCGGCTCGCGCGCCCCGAGATGGGCGGTGGCCCGCAAACTGGCCGCCGAGCACAAGGTCACCCGCCTGCTGGCGGTGGAGTGGAACGTCGGCCGCACCGGCATCATCGCCCCGCGCGCCGTCCTGGAGCCCGTGGTCATCGACGGGGTGACGGTCACCTACGCCACGCTCCACAACCCGGCCGACATCACCCGTCGCGGGCTGATGGTCGGCGACCAGGTCTTCGTGTACCGGGCCGGTGACGTGATCCCCCGGGTGGAGGCCCCGCTGGCCGACCGGCGGACCGGGGCCGAGAGCCCGATCGAGTTCCCTGCGGCGTGTCCCCGCTGCGGCGACGAGATCGACACCTCCGAGCAGCGGTGGCGGTGCGTGCGCGGCCGGAACTGCCAGGCCGTGGCCTCCGTGATCTACGCGGCCGGCCGGGACCAGCTCGACATCGAAGGCCTCGGCGGCACGCGCGCCGTCCAGCTGGTGGAGAGCGGCCTGGTCAAGGACATCGCCGACCTGTTCACGCTGACCCGCGAGCAGTTGCTCGGCCTGGAGCGGATGGGCGACACCAGCACCGACAACCTGCTGGCCGCCATCGAGACCGCCCGCGGGGCCGCGTTGAACCGCGTGTTCTGCGCGCTCGGCGTCCGCGGCACCGGACGCACCATGTCGCGCCGGATCGCCGCGCACTTCGGCTCGATGTCCGCGATCCGGGCCGCCGACGCCGACACCCTGGCCGGGGTCGCCGGCATCGGCACCGAGAAGGCCCGCGTCATCGCGGCCGAACTCGCCGAGCTGGCCCCGCTCCTCGAACGGCTCCAGGCCCAGGGCGTGGGCGTACAGGTCACCGAGCCGGCCGCGCCGGCCGGCCCGGCCGCCGGGGCGGACGACTCCGAGGCCCCGGCCGCCGAGGGCCCGCTGGCCGGTCAGGCCGTCGTGGTGACCGGCTCCATGACCGGGCCCCTCGCGGCCCTGTCCCGCAACGAGATGAACGAACTGATCGAGCGGGCCGGCGGCAAGGCCTCCTCCTCGATCTCCAAGCGCACCACCCTCGTGGTGGCGGGCGAGAAGGCCGGCTCCAAGCGCGCCAAGGCCGAGGAACTGGCCATCCGCATCGTCACCCCCGAGGAGTTCGCCACCCTGGTCGCCTCGCTCCTGCCGCCGGCGTAGCGCCCACCGGGCCCGACAGCACTGCCGGGTCCCCCTCGGGGCGAGGGGGACCCGGCAGGCGGTCACGGCGCCGTGCGCGTGCTGATCGTCACGGGGTGCGCCGTGGCCGTCAGCTGTTCGGTGTGATCTTCCAGAGCTGCCCCAGGGCGTTCGACGGCTCCTTGAGTGCCAGCGGCTCGCCTTGGTCCACGGCCGTCACGTTCTTGCCGTCCAGGGCGCTGACGATGCGGTACCAGCCGCCTCCGGCCGGTTCGAGGCGCCACTGCTCGCCCTTGTTGTCGCTGACCGCGTCCATCAGGGTGACGGTCTGGTCGTGCGCGTCGTAGGACACGTGCCGGGAGTCGAGCGCGCTCGGGGCCATGCGCCAGATGTTCTGGGCGTCGGCGTGCAGGTCCCAGTCCTGGTTCGCCTTGCACCGGCACGGCGTCCAGCCGAGGATCTTCGTCCCCGCCGAGGTGTCCCCGGCGGTGAGGTCCATGGCCAGGCCCGTCGCGGACTCGAAGGAGACGCGCTCCTTGTCCCGGGGCTCGTCGCCGCCCTCCCACTGCGCGGGAGCGGTGCCGCAGTCGGCCGGTATGACGGTGCTGTCGTCGCCGGGCTTGAGGCATTCACCGGTACTGACGGAGCGCAGCGTGTCGCCGTAGTGGTACCACTGCTGGTTCTCTCCGCCGTTGCACTCCCACTGCCCCACCCGGGTGTTCTGCAGGTCGTAGTCCAGGCACTTGCCGGAGCTCCGGCTGACGAAGAAGAACGCTCCGTGGGGGTCTGCGGCCGGACCGGACGCGGCGGACAGCGCGGACTTGGCCTTCGCGGGGGCGGCCACCGACGCGCGGGTCGCCCACTGCTGTGCCGTGCCGTCCGCGCACTGCGCCAGTACGACCTGGGTGCCCTGGTCGGCGCTGACGCAGGCCCGCGTGCCGGTCGACATGAGCTGTCCGGACGCGGTGGTGGACCACCCGTCCGCGGAGGGCTGTACGCCCGTGTCGGTCGGGTCCTCGAACCACCACTGCTGGTTCAGGTCGTAGGTGCAGCCTTCGACGCTCAGCCAGCTCTGGTGGTCGTCCTTGCCGATCGCGCGCGGGTTCTGGGTCAGGCAGCCGGTGATGTCGTACCCGCCCGCGCCGTTGCTCCGGTAGGCGAAGAGCTGCGAGGAGCCGTTGGGCAGGGTGTGGCCCACCGCCCAGGACGTGGGCCTGCCGTTCTGCCCCGCCACGAGCTTCACCCAGCGGGGTACGTCATCCGACTGGAGGAAGGTGGCACCGTACTTGATCGTGGCGACGGCGCGGACCTGCTGGACCGCGCCGCCGGGGTGGCGCAGTTCGCCGTCCAGCCGCTGGAAGTCGTCCACGCGCCACTGCTGGCGTTCGGAGCCGGCTGCGCCCGTCGCCTTGGCCCAGGCTCCTTCACCGCCCCAGTCGGCGTCGAGCAGGTCGCCGCTGCCCGCGTTGCGCAGTTGCAGGGTCCTGTCCACCGGTCCCGTCCAGCCGTCGGGCCACAGGTAGTCGTCCGGCTTCTCGGTGACCACCAGCTGATCCGGGGTGGATCCGGCCGATCCGGTGCAGGTGAAGTAGCCCTGCGCCTGCGCACTGGTGGCCGCGATGGTCTTCTTCACGCAGGTGGCCAGCGCCTGCTGCCCGAAGGCGTTGGGGTGGATGGCCTCCTGCTTGTCCCCCTGGGTGTACGGGAGCCATTCGGCGAGACCGGGGATCCAGCGGACCCATTCGGAGTCCTTGGCCTGCGGCGGGTTGGCCAACGAGTTCTGGTCGGACGCCTGGGAGGAGGTCTTGGCGCACAACTCGTGGCCGGCGAAGGCGCTCTGGGTGTCGAGGAAGATGGCCTTCTGGTCCTGCGCCGCATCGGCGACGGCCTCGTTCAGCCGCGGCAGGACCTCGTAGTGCAGCCAGTCGGTGTCCGGGTCCAGCACGGCGCAGCCGCCACTCATCATGCGCGCCCAGCTCAGCCACGTGGACGGGTACCGGTTGTTGTCCACCGACGCCAGCGGGTTCGGGTACGCCTGCACGATGATCTTCGGGTTCTCCTGCCCGGCCTCGGTCATCGTGGCCCTGATCTTCGCGATCGTGGCGGTGACCTTCGCCCTGACGTCCCGCATCTTCTCCTGGATGTCGGCCCGGCCGTTGGTGCTGCACGGCTTGTTGCCGATGTAGGCCGTGACGCAGTTGAAGCCGATGTCGGAGAAGCCCAGGTCGTTGCCGCCGATCGAGAGCACGATGTACTTCACGTTGTTGTAGGACGCGATCCTGGCGAGCTGTACGACCTGGGGCTCCTCGCCCTTGAAGGTGTCGTCCGTGACGTCCTTCGTGGTCGCGCCCGAGCAGGCGATGTTGAACCTGCGGTGCTCCGGGATGCCGAGCACGTCGCCGATGCTCTTGATCGGTGCGAGGTCGGAGCGGTGGCACATCTCCTTGCCGTCGGCGGTGTCGCCGTAGACCTTCGCCGGATTGTGCTCGCAGACCTCGTCCTTGCCGGCGCCGGTGCAGTTGACCGCGGCCCGGTCGGTGCCGTACGCGGAGCCCTGGCGGCTGCGGTAGGAGAGCTCCGGGGCACCGTTGCCCTGCCAGCGCCCGCCCTCACCGGAGATGTAGCTGTCGCCCATGGAGACCACCGCGTCGTTGCCGATGCACGACTCCGGGTCCGCCGCCGCGGCGCGGGCGGCCAGGGCGACCGGACCGTACAGCGTCTTGGCGTCCCAGTTCGGCCCGCATTCGCGTGAGCCCGCGGGAGCGAAGCGGATGGGGAGGTGGTCCGCCCCGCCGCCACGGTTGACGGTGACCGCGAGGTTGGTCAGGCCCTCGCTGGCGACCATGAAGTCCAGCGGGTGCCCGGACAGATGGGTCGGCACCGGTACCCCGTTCGGTTTGCCGTTCTTGGTCGCGTAGTAGGTGTTGCCGTTGACCTGGGCCCTGAAGGACTGGGAGTTGGAGTTGAAGTCGCCCAGGATCCGCCACGGCTCGCCGTCCACGGCGTCGGCGACCGCCTGCACGAGTGCCTTCGCGTGCGGGTTGGGTGTCAGCTCGACGCGGATGGACGCCGCGTGGACGTCGAAGTACCAGGTGCCGCCGATCCGTACGCCCACCGCCGGACGGGAGCGGATCCACCGCTTGTCCGGGTCCGAGTGCGGGGTGACGAGCTTGATGTCCTTGAGGGCGTCGAACCTGTCGGCGACCGTGTCGTTCACCCACACGCCCATGGACCGCTGGGCGTTGCGCTGCGTGTCCGGGTCCGCGTCGTTCCCGCTTCCCCCGGTCCCCCACTTGTCCTTGTCGAGGATGTCCACGTAGATGATCCGGCCGCCGATGCCACGGGGCCTGTCGGAAGAGGCCAACCGCCCGGAGTAGACCTTGTACTTCAGGCTCGGGAGGCCGCCGGGCGTCGTCGTGGCGTCGCTCGTGTTGCTGAGCCGGGTCAGCTCGTCATGGGCGACGAAGGGCAGCGGAGGGGTGTTCACCTCCTGGAGTGCCAGGACGTCGGCCTCCTTGAAGAGGTTCGTCCTGACGGATTCCCACTTGTTCCCGCCCTGGGAGTTCCACGTCACCGCCCGGAGATCGGTGACGGGCGCCGCCCGTGCCGGCTCCGTGGTCAGCAAGGTGGCCATGGAGGTCAGCAACCCGCAGGTCAGGAACAGTGCGAGAGCTCTGAGTGCGGCCCGGTGCCGGCCGTCGTGCGAGGAGGAGGGTAAGTGAGTGGAAGCCATGGTTCCTTCCGGCGCGCGAAGAGGCGGAGCACGGTCCTGCGTGCGTCGGACCGGTGCTCTGACACGTCAACGTTGGTCCGGAAGTGAACGTAAAAGATAGATGCACCATGAAGGTTGCCCGGTATGTGCCCTACTCCTGGCCGAGACCTCCCTTGAGGGCCGGTACGTGACGAGTCAACCGGAAGGCCGGTTATACGGCGTGCCCGGGGACGGTCACCGAACGCCGTCGCCGCCCCTCCGTGGCCTCGCGGAAGGGCGGCGCTCAGCGGGGCCCCGTCGGTGACGGGGCCCGCGTCGGGGGTCAGCCGGTGGTGAGGGTGGTGTCGTCGAGGACGAAGGAGGTCTGGAGGCTGGAGTCTTCGGTGGCGGTGAACTTGAGGGTCACGGTCTGGCCGGCGAAGGCGGACAGGTCGACGGTCTTCTGGGCGTAGCCGGAGGCCTTGTTCAGGTTGGAGTAGCCCGCCACCGTGGTGGCGTTGGCCTGGACGGTGAGCTTGTCGTAGGAGACCGTGCCGGTGGTCTCCGCGGTGTCGATGTGCAGCCAGTAGGTGAGCGTGGCGTGGCAGTTGGCGGGGATGGTCACCGTCTGGGCGAGCGTGTCGGTGTGGGTGGTGCCGTAGCCGTCCATCCAGGCCTTCCAACTGCCGCTGTGCGCAGGCTCATTGGCGCTGCTGTCGATCACGCCGGCGGTGGCGGTCCAGGGGGCGGTCCCGGTCTCGAAGCCCTGGTTGCCCAGGAGTTGGGTCACGGTGCAGCCACCGGTGGGGGTGACGGTCCAGGTGAAGGAGGCGCTGGCGCTCGCGCCGGTGGTGTCCTTGGCGCTGACCGTGACGTCGTACGTGCCCGCGGTGGTCGGCGTACCGGTGATCAGGCCGGTGGCCGGGTCGATGGACAGGCCGGGCGGCAGGCCGGTGGCGCTGTACGTCAGGTGCTGCCCGCTGTCCGAGTCGGAGGCCTGGACCTGCAGGGAGGCGGCCGTGCCGACGGTGGTGGACCGGTTGCCGGGGTTGGTGACGGTGACGGTGTTCCCGCCGGTGGTGCCGCCGGCGAAGGCGGTGGCGCCCTTGGGCGTGCCGAGGCCGGTCGGGCCGTCGTAGCCGGTCTTCGCGGTGCACAGGTAGCTGCTGCCGCAGGAGCCGTTGGCGCCGCTGGTCACGTCGTTGAGCGCGCCCGTGTGGGCGTACGGGAAGGACGACGGGTACGAGCCGGCGGCCGGGGTGCCGGCCAGGGCGTACACGGCGGCCACGATGGGCGCCGAGGCGCTGGTGCCGCCGTAGACGTTCCAGCCGCTGGCCTGGTAGCTGTCGTAGACCGCGAGGCCGGTGGCCGGGTCGGCGACCGCGGAGACGTCCGCCACGGTCCGCTTGCCGCAGCCGGTGTCGGTCTGCCAGGCCGGCTTGGCGGTGTACGCCGAGCAGCCCGAGCCCGCGCCCTCACCGCCGGCGCTGGTGCCCCAGACGCTCTCGGTCCAGCCGCGGGTCGTGCCGCCGGCCCGGCTGAGCGAGGTGCCGCCGACCGAGGTGACGTACTGGGAGGCCGCGGGGTACTCGACCCCGTAGCCGCTGTCGCCGGAGCTGACGGTGATGGCCACGCCGGGGTGGTTGAAGTACGACGCGTCGGAGGACGGGTCGGTCGAGTCCTCGCCACCGCCGTAGCTGTTGGAGACGTACTTGGCGCCCATGGTCACGGCGCGGTTCACCGCGGCGCCGAGGTCTTCCATGGACGGCTGGTTCGCCTCGACGAGCAGGATGTGGCACTGCGGGCAGACGGCGCTGACCATGTCCAGGTCGAGGGAGATCTCACCGGCCCAGCCGGCGTCGGCGGTCGGGTAGCTGGTGCCGCCGTTCTGGTCGGCCTTGCGGAAGCAGCCGTTGGCCGTGGTGCAGGCCGGCAGGCCGTACTGGGTGCGGTAGGCGGCCAGGTCGGACTCGGCCTTGGGGTCGTCGTAGGCGTCGATGATCGCCACGGTCGCGCCGGCCCCCGCGGAGGCCGGCAGCGCGTACGCGCCCTGGAGGTCGGCCGGGCCGTAGCCGGAGGGCAGGATGCCCGGGGCCAGGCTCGGGTGCTGCTGGAGGTCGGTACGGGCCAGGGCCAGGCAGGCCATCCGCCCGGCGCGGGCCGGCTCCGAGCAGAGTCTGCGGGTGTGCACCGCGGTGGCGCCGGTGGTGGCGGCGGCCGTGACGGCGGCGGGAGCGGGGGCGGGTGACGCGGCGGCCGGGCCGGCGGACGCGAGCATCCCGCCGGACATCAGGGCCGCCGCCGAGAGTAAGGCGGTCGCGCCGCGGCGGACGGTGCGGCCGGCGCGCTGGGACAGGGCGTTGCGCAAGGAACTGCCCTCCATGGGGGGTGAATGCCGTGTCGGGGAACTCCAGGCATGACAGGGCCATGACACATAAACCGGGGCGCGTCGGCCTGGCGGAAGGACACGGGACGGCGAGGTGCACGGACGGTGCCAGCTGTCACCACGTCCAGTGGTGACTCACCGCTGAAGGTAGGGAGGATCCGGTCATGGGGACACCCGTGCCGAGGCAAAGGCTTGGCTCTGGTTCGGTGTGCGGCGCGTATACCTTTCTTTCCATGGAGTTGGACGACAGCACGGTCAACGACCTGATGGGCCTGGGGCTTTCGCGCTACGAGGCGCGGGTCTACCTCGCCCTGGTCCGGCGGGAGTCCTACAGCGCCGCCGAGGCGGCGCGCGCCGCGCAGGTCCCCCGCCAGCGCGTCTACGACGTGCTCGACTCCCTGGTCCGGCGGCAGCTCGCGGTACCGCGCCCGGGCCGGGTCACCGCCTTCAGCGCGGTGGCGCCGGAGCTGGCGCTGGCCCGGCTGATGACCCGTCAACGCGAGTCCCTGGAACGGCTGGACCAGGCCTCCACCGCCCTGGCCCGGGCCCTGTCCCCGGTCTGGGCCGACGGCCGGGCGCTCTCGGACCCGCTCGACTACATCGAGGTGCTGCGCGACCCCCGCGCGATCGCGGAACGCTTCGCGGGCCTCCAGGAACAGGCCGGCCGGGAACTCCTGAGCCTCTGCAAGCCGCCGTTCGTCGCCCCGACGGCCAACAACGAGGGCATCGCCGCCGTCCGCAGACTGCGCCGGGACGGCGGCACGGCCCGGGCGGTCTACACCCGCGACGCCCTGGACGACGCCGAAGTCCTGGAGAACGTACGGCGGTTCGCCGAGGCCGGCGAGGAGTCCCGGTTCGCCCCCGCGCTCCCCCTCAAGCTCGTGGTCGCCGACGCGTCCCAGGTGCTGTGCGACATGCCCGACCCGGTGGCGGACACCGGCACCACCACCGCCCTCTACATCGAGCACCCCGCCCTGGCGGCCTGCCTGCGGATCACCTTCCTCGCGATCTGGGACGCGGCCCGGGCCCTGCCCGGGGGCCCCGCGGCGCCCCCCGGCCCGACGGCCCCGGACCCTGGCCTAGGGTGAGGGGGCAGCTGGTTCGCCCCCTGCCTTCCCGTGGCCCGAACGGCGCGGGAGCGCGCAGCGGGGCGTCGTAAGAGGGAACCCGGTGGGAATCCGGGACTGCCCCGCAGCGGTGAGCGGGAACGACCGCCGTCACACGCACTGGGACCACCGGTCCTGGGAAGCGACGGCCAGTAGATGCCCGCGTACGCCCGGCGCGTACGCGGACGCGCCCGCGAGTCCGAAGACCTGCCCGCTGCCCGTGCGCGAGGTACGCGTACGGAGACTCGGCGGTCTCGTGGGCGGACCGGCGGCAGCGGGCCCGACGGGTCCGCCGCTCCCTCGCATCCACGGCCGGCCGCCGGGTCGGACCACGACTCGCGAAGGAGAGTTCCGTGACCACGGACACCACCGCAGGCACCCGGGCCCACAAGGCGCCGGCGCAATCCCGCGTGACCCTCGCCCACATCATGAGCGAGCACGACACCAACCTCTACGGCACCATCCACGGCGGCGTCGTCATGAAGCTCATCGACGACGCGGCGGCGGCGTCGGCGGGCCGGCACGCCGACGGCCCGGCCGTGACGGTCTCCGTCGACCGGATGACGTTCATCGCCCCGGCGCGCGCGGGGGACCTGCTCACGGTCCACGCCGTGCTCGAGAGCGCCGGCCGGACGTCGATGGCGGTGGCCGTCCGCGTCACCGCCGAACGCTGGAACGCCACCACTCCCCCGACCGAGGTGGCCACCGCCCGGCTGACCTTCGTGGCCGTCGACGCCGATGGCCGCCCCCGGCCCGTGCCGGGCCTGCTGGACGCGTAACCCCTCCGGGCCGGATCAGGCCCGGGTGCCGGCGAAGAGTTCCAGATGGGCGCAGGCCGGGCAGCGGAAGGCGTCGATCTGCCAGGTGGGCCGGCCGGCCCGGCGGGCGCCGCCGAAGGGGCCCCGTTCGAGGGCGCCGGCGATCCAGCGGGCGAAGCCGCGGGAGCCCTGGCCGGCGTCCTCGACGAAGCCGGGCTCCAGGCCGACGGTGCCGCACTGGGTGCAGCGGAAGGTGTTGTCCACGGCCGGAGTCTAGGCCGGGGCCGGCCCGGGACCGCAGGCAGGGCCGGGGCGCCGGAACCCCCGCCGCCCCCCTCCGCTACCGCCCCTGACCCGCCCGGCGCTGGCCGAAAAGCACCCTCCCGCCCCACCGATGCGGACAGTTACGGTTCACTCACTGGCCACAAACGTGTGTCACGTCACAGCACGAACCGAACGACTGGACACGGCAGCCGGGGAGGCGACCCCGGGCGGCCGCGGGTCCGGGGGGATTCCACATGCACGAAATGCCCAAGGGGGCCAACGCCTCGCTCTCGGCGCTCACCGAGCAGCCCGGCGCGGTGGTCGTCAGCCTCAGCTGGAGCAGCGCCGCGGGGGACGGCGACGCCGACGTCTCGGTGATCCTGCTCGACGACAACGGCAAGGTCCGCGACGACGGCGACTTCTACTTCTACAACCACCCCGCGGCGAAGGACGGCAGCGTCCAGCTCCTCGGCAAGACGCCCACCCCCGACGGCAGCGAGGACCGCATCAGTCTGGACCTCAGCGCCGTCGCACCGGGCGTGGCGCGGATCGTCGTCGCGGCCAGCCGGTACGGCGGGGCGCGCTTCGGGGACCTCGCCGACCTGCGGCTGACCCTGTCCGAGGGCTCGGGCGAGCCGCTGCTCGGCTTCTCGATCCCGGACGCGGGCGTGGAGACGGCGTTCATCTTCGGTGAGCTCTACCGGCGCGCGGAGGAGTGGAAGTTCCGGGCGGTGGGCCAGGGGTACGAATCCGGACTCGGCGGGCTCGCCACCGACTTCGGCATCGCGATCGACGACGCCGAGGGTGACGGCGACGGCGACGGTGACGGCGAGGAGGTAGCCGCCGGGGCGCCGGACGGCACCGCCGCCGGCGCCCCGGGCCCGGCCGCGGCCGCCCTCCCCCTGGTCCCCGCCCAGGCCGGACCGGTGGACGAGGCACCCGCACCGCCCCGCCCGCGCGCGGTGCGGACGGCCAAGAAGAAGATCACCGTCCCGCGGGCGCCGAAGAAGTCCCTGGCGGAGAACGACAGCTGGCGGCCGGCCCGCCTCTTCCCGGTGCCCAACGCCAAGAGCGACCGGGAGCGGGAGGCGCGCGCCACCTCCGTGCTGCTCTCCGTCATGGCCGAGGTGCCGGAGTTCGGCCGCCGGCTGACGGCCGGCTTCGGCGCCCCCGCCGGCCGCATGCAGACCTTCACCGAGGTCTCGCTGCCGCACGGCGAGAGCCCCCGGCGGCCGGACGGGGTGATCCGGGTCGAGCGGGCCGGGAAGCTGTGGACCGCCCTGGTGGAGACCAAGACCAACGGCAACCCGCTGAAGGACGAGCAGGTCCAGGACTACATGGACATCGCCGCCCGGCGCGGATACGAGGCGGTCATCACCCTCTCCAACGACGTGGCCCTCGACGGCGCCCCGCTGGTCACCGTCAAGCTCGACGGCCGGCGCAAGCACAAGGTCGGCCTGTGGCACCTGTCCTGGGCGGAGGTCGCGCACCACGCTCAACTCCTCATCCGGCACGAGGGCGTGGGCAACGCCGCGCACGCCTGGCTGCTCCAGGAGCTCCTGCACTACCTGCAGCACGAGAACTCCGGCTGCCACGGATTCCAGAACATGGGGCCCTCCTGGGTCCCGGTGCGCACCGGTATCGAGGGCGAGACGCTGTGTGCCGGGGACGGGCGCGCGGTGGAGGTGGTGGAGAGCTGGGAGCGGCTGGTGCGCCAGGTCTGCCTGCGGCTCGGCGGCGAGCTCGGCCAGAAGGCGCTGCCGGTGCAGCGGGCCCGCCGGGGCAGCGACCCGCAGTCGCGGCGGGCGGAGGCGGCGGACGTGCTGTGCGCGGAGGGCCGGCTGTCCAGCGAGATCCGGGTGGACGGTTCGCCCGGGGTGCTCGGGCTGGTCGCCGACCTGCGGACCGGCAAGCTCCGTACCTCCATGGACGTACCGGCGCCCGAGGGCGGCTATCCCCTGACCGCCGTCAAGCGGCTGGTCCGGGCCCTCGCCGAGGCGCCGGCCGACCTGCACGTCGAGACGCTGGTCGAGGCCCGCAACGGCCCGCGCGGCACGCTGGAGCGGCTGCGTCCGGAGCCCGGCGACCTGCTGCCGAAGGACGGCGCGCCCGTCACCGGCTTCCGCCTGTCGCTGTTCAAGGGCATGGGCGGGGCGCGCGGGAACACCGAGTCGGGCTTCATCCGCAGCATCGACGAGGCCGTCGACCGCTTCTACGCAACGGTGGTGGTCCACCTCGCCCAGCTGCACCGCCGCCCGGGCCGCCGCACCCCGGCCGCGGCGGAGACCACGACCGGCTGAGGCCGGCGGGGCGCCCGTCCGGTTCCCCGGGCGGGCGGCCCCGTCGGCCCCGGGCCGGTGGCGGTCCTCTTCGGGTCCCCGCCGGCCGCGGCGCGGGTCAGTTCTCTTCGGGGGCGACGGCGCCGCGCCAGACGGTGACGTCGAGGGTGGCGTGTTCGCTGGGGTCGTCCTGGCCGGACATGCCCTGGAACACGGCCAGGGCGACGTTGCCCGTCTTGGTGCGCAGGCAGATCTCGGCGCCCTTGGACAGGGTCTCCACCGCGATCTGGGTGGTGTAGCGGGTGACCTCGCGGCAGGTCTTGAGGGAGCCCTTCTCGGCCGCATCCAGCAGTATCAGCTTGGTGTTGTACGAGCCGAAGGTGCAGCCCGTGGACGTGCCGCCGCAGGACAGGTAGAGGTCGTCGTAGTTCGAGTCGCGCGGGGTGAGCGGGTCGTCCCCGAGCTTGATGTGGTACCCGGCCGGGAACTCGAAGCCCGTGTAGGTGGCGGGCTTGGGGTCGGTGCGCGGCCGGGCGCTGCTCGTGCCGCCGCTCTGGGCCCCGGAACCGCCGCCACGCGAGGAGGAGTCGCCGCTCGCGGTGCCGCGCTGCTTGTCCTGGTCCTTGCCGAGGGTGTTGACGACCAGCGCGCAGCCGCCGGCCAGGAGCAGCAGCGAGCCGAGCACGGCCCCGAGCACGACCGCGGTGCGCCGGCTCTTCGGCTGCGCCTGCGGGTGCGGCCGGGCGTGCGGCGGGAGGGCGAACTGCGGTGCGGTCACCGGGGCTTGGTAAGTGGCCGAGGACGGGTAGGGCGTGTGGTACGTCGCGCCGTAGGCCGGGTGCTGTGGGCCGCCCGCCCCCGGGGCCCCGGGCGGCGGCGTGCCGGGGACGGCGGCGTGGCCCGGCGCGGTCGGCTGGGACGCCGCGAACGACGGGTAGCCCGGCGCGCCCGGCGGCGGGGTCGGCTGCTGCGCCGCACCGGTCCGCGGCGGGACCGTCGGCTGCGCGGGTGCCGTCGGCTGCGCGGGCGCGGTCGGCTGCGCGGGCGCGACGGCCCGGGTGGGCGCTCCGGCCGCCGGGGTCGGCGGCCCGGCCGGCTGCGGCGGGGCGAGGACCGGGGCCGGCCCGGCGCCGGCGACGCCCGCGGTGGGCGCCGCCGCCGGCAGCGGAGGCGCCGCGGCCCCCGCCACCGTCGGCAGGTACCCGCCCGGGGCCGCCACCGGCCCCGGGACCACGTCGTGCCGCGAGGTGATGCCCGCCGCCACCCCGCTCGGCAGCCAGTCCTCCGGCCGCCGCAGCTGCGTCTGGTCGGCGGCCGCCCGGCACAGCTCCAGCACCTCGGTCAGCGCGGCGCGCTCCGCCGGCTCCTTCACCAGGCAGCGCTCCACCAGCGGCCGCAGCTCCGCGGGCAGGCCCGACAGGTCCGGCTGCTCGTGCACGATCCGGTAGAGCACGCCGTGCGAGGGGCCCTCGCCGTACGCCGGCACGCCCTGGGCGGCGTACGCGGCGACCTGGCCCAGCGCGAACACGTCGGTGGCCGGGCCGATGCGGCCCCCCGCGGCCTGCTCGGGCGCCATGAAGGACGGCGTGCCGATCGCCACCCCGCTGGCCGTCAGGGAGGTGGCGTCGGCGGCCCGGGCGATGCCGAAGTCGATGACCCGGGGTCCGTCGGCGGCCAGCAGGACGTTGGACGGCTTGAGGTCCCGGTGCACGATGCCCGCCCCGTGGATGACCTGGAGGGCTTCGGCGATCCCGGCCACCAGCATCAGGACCGTCCGGGCGGGCAGCGCGCCGTGCTCGGCGACGGCCGCCGCGACCGTGGGCCCGGGGACGTACGCCGTGGCGAGCCAGGGCACCGGGCCGTCCGCGTCGGCGTCGATCACCGGAGCGGTGAACAGCCCCTGGACCCGCTGCGCGGAGGTCACCTCCTGCTTGAAGCGGCGCCGGAACTCCGGGTCCTCGGCGAACTCCGGGCGGATCAGCTTGATGGCCACCGGACGGCCGCCCGGCGTGTGCGAGAGGTAGACCTTGCCCATGCCGCCGGATCCGAGCCGGGCGGCGATGCGATAACCGGCCACCATCGGCGGGTCGTCCGCCTCGAGTGGCTGGAAGTACCCGGCTGCTGCCCCGTTGTTCATCCTGCGCCCCTCCGCACACGTCCTGATCGCGCCACCCTAGCGGCTGCCTCCGGCACCCCGTTCCCCGAGCATGATCGGCTCTCTGGCTACCCTGGCCGTCTGGCGCACCCGAGGGACGCCCGCCTGACGCGTACCGAGTCGCCTCCAACGCAAAGGAATGATGATGAGCAGCAGCAACCGTTTCGACGTCGTCGTGCTGGGCGCGGGTCCCGGCGGGTACGTGGCCGCCATCCGCGCCGCCCAGCTGGGCAAGCGGGTCGCGGTCGTCGAGGAGAAGTACTGGGGCGGGGTCTGCCTCAACGTCGGCTGCATCCCGACCAAGGCGCTGCTGCGCAACGCCGAGCTCGCCCACCTCTTCACGCACGAGGCGAAGACCTTCGGCATCAAGGTCGACGGCACCGTCTCCTTCGACTACGGCGAGGCCTTCCGCCGCAGCCGCACGGTCGCCGACGGCCGCGTCAAGGGCGTCCACTACCTGATGAAGAAGAACGGCATCACCGAGTTCGACGGCCGGGGCACCTTCCTCGACGCGAACACCCTCCAGGTCGCGGCGGCCGACGGCGGCGTCGAGACGATCTCCTTCGACTCCTGCATCATCGCCACCGGCGCCACCCCGCGGCTGCTGCCGGGCACCGCCCGCAGCGAGCGCGTGGTCACGTACGAGGAGCAGATCCTCGCCGAGGGCGTGCCGCAGTCGATCGTGATCGCCGGTGCCGGTGCGATCGGCATCGAGTTCGCGTACGTGCTGCACAACTACGGCGTGAAGGTCACCATCGTCGAGTTCCTGGACCGGATCGCCCCGCTCGAGGACGAGGACGTCTCCAAGGAGCTGGCCAAGCAGTACCGCAAGCTCGGCATCGACGTGCTCACCTCGACCCGGGTGGAGTCGATCGACGAGTCCGGCGCGCAGGTGCAGGTCACCGTCACGGGCAAGGACGGCGTCCAGAAGGTCCTGGCGGCCGACAAGGTCCTGCAGGCCATCGGCTTCGCGCCGAACGTCACCGGGTACGGCCTGGAGAACACCGGCGTACGGCTGACCGAGCGGGGTGCCATCGAGGTGGACGGCCGCTGCCGCACCTCGGTCCCGAACCTGTACGCCATCGGCGACGTGACCGCGAAGCTGATGCTCGCGCACACCGCCGAGGCGATGGGTGTGGTGGCCGCCGAGACCATCGCGGACGCCGAGACGATGGAGCTCGACTACCCGATGATCCCGCGCGCCACCTACTGCCAGCCGCAGATCGCCAGCTTCGGCTGGACCGAGGCGCAGGCCCGCGAGAAGGGCTTCGACGTCAAGGTCGCCAAGTTCCCCTTCACGGCGAACGGCAAGGCGCACGGCCTGGGCGACGCCACCGGCTTCGTGAAGATCGTCGCCGACGCGAAGTACGGCGAGATCATCGGCGCCCACCTGATCGGCCCGGACGTCACCGAGCTGCTGCCGGAGCTGACCCTGGCGCAGCAGTGGGACCTGACGGTCCACGAGGTGGCCCGCAACGTCCACGCGCACCCCACCCTGGGCGAGGCCGTCAAGGAGGCGATCCACGGCATCGCCGGACACATGATCAACTTCTGAGGCCGGTGGCGGCCGCTCCGGCCCGTCCGGAGCGGCCCCCTCGCCCGGGACCGCCGAAGGGTGAAGTACCGGCCCCTCTGCGGGCGTTCGGGGGACCGCGGCGGCCGCGGCGGGCTACCGTCGAAGCGGCCAGCTCGCCCGCGACCGCCGAGGAAGCCCCTGTGTCTTCGCCCTGCGACCCCGAGCACGCCCCCGCCGGCGACGTGGACGGGGCCCTGATGCTGATCGACTCCCGGCTGCGGGCGCTGTACGCCGCCCAGGACGAGACCGACCCCGAACAGCAGCGGCTGAGCGACCAGTTCGCCGCCTCGCTGAGCCCGGCCGAGGCCGACGCCCTGCTCGACGGGGCGTGCACGCTCGTCTACCTCTTCGCCCAGTGGCTGCGGATGGCCTACGAGGAGCACGACAAGGACGTCATCGAGTACGTCGTGCCGGGCTTCGTGGGCTCGCTGCGGATGATGACCCGGAGCATCCGCCCCGAGACCATCCCCACCATGACCGGCATGGTCGTCGCCGCCGCCACCGGCCTGAGCCCCAACCTGTGGCGCCGGCAGTTCGGCAAGTGGACCCGCGAGGAGATGAACCCGCTGGAGGCCACGGCGCTGCTGCTCGCCGAGCACATCAACCGCATCACCGGGGACCACGACTTCGCCAGCCGACTGGTCACCGAAGCCCTGTCCGGTTGAAAGCGCAACCTCCCCGCGCTCGGCGCGCGGGGGCGGCCCCGCCGTGCCTAGGGTGGTGGGTGGATTCCTGACCCCTGGCGGGAGGAGACCTGCCGTGAGCTGCTGGAACAGGCGATCGCGCCGTACCTTGGCGGCCCTGGCGACAGCCGGGCTGCTGGTCGGACCGGTGTCGGCGCAGGCGGCGTTCGCCGCGGATACCCCGTCCCCCTCGGTGTCGGCCTCGCAGAGCGCCGACGACTCCGGGTTCCCGCAGCTGTCGTCCGACGTGGCGGCCGAGCTGGACCGCGCCATCGAGGGAGCGATGACCCGCACCAAGGCCCCGGGCGCGATCGTGGGCGTCTGGTCTCCCGGCAAGGGCGAGTACGTCAAGACCTTCGGGGTGTCCGACAAGGCGCCCGGTACCACCACCGGTCCCTCCGGGAAGCCGATGGAGGCGGACTTCTACACCCGCATCGGCAGCCTGACCAAGACCTTCACCGTCACCGCGCTGCTCGAACTCGTCGACCAGAAGAAGATCGGGCTGGACGACCCGATCTCGAAGTACATCCCCGGCGTGCCCAACGGCGACAAGATCTCGATCCGGCACCTCGCCGACATGCGCAGCGGCCTGTACAGCTACACCTTCGACCCGGGCTTCCAGAAGGCCTTCTTCGGCAACCCCGACCGGCCGTTCACCCCGCAGCAGCTGCTGGACTACGCCTTCAAGCACCCGGTGCAGTTCCAGCCCGGCGAGCGCTTCGACTACTGCAACACCAACCTGATCCTGCTCGGCCTGGTCGTCGAGAAGCTGACCGGGCGGCCGCTCCAGGACGTCATCCGCGACGACGTCGCCAAGCCGGCCGGCATGGACCACACCATCTTCCCGACCGACGCGGCCTTCCCCGACCCGCACGCGCAGGGCTACACGAACCAGACGGAGAGCGGCAAGGTCGAGGACTCGGCCGACTGGAACCCCTCCTGGGGCTGGGCGGCCGGCGCGATGATCTCCAACCTGGACGACCTGCACACCTGGGCCAAGGTGATGGCGACCGGCGTGCTGCCCGACGGCAAGCGGCTGATCAGCGAGGCCACCCAGAAGCAGCGGCTGGAGACCCCGCCGACCTCGATCCCGGGCGCGGGCTACGGACTGGGCATCTTCGACGTCCAGGGCTGGATCGGCCACAACGGCTCACTGCCGGGGTACGAGACCATCTCGATGTACCTGCCGGAGGCGGACGCCACGGTCGTGGTGATGCTCAACACCGACATCCTGGTGGACGGCGTCTACGAGCCGAGCACGCTGTTCGGCGAGGCCATCACCCAAGTCCTCACCCCCGACCACGTGTACAACCTGCCGGCCGGCAACAACCCCTCCACGTCCGCCAGTCCGAGCACCTCGGCGAGCGAGGAGAGCTCGGCCAGCCCCAGCGCCTCGGAGAGCGAGAGCCAGAGCAGTTCCCCCAGTGCCTCGTCCTCCGAGTCGGCCGGCGACTCGGAGTCCCCGGCCACCGGCTCCTCGACCCCCGGACTGCGGTAGGCCCTGGCTCCAGGTCGTCCGTACGGTCACCGGCGGCCCGGGGCCGCTCGGCGGGGCGGCGGCCGGGGAGCCGCCCGCGGCGGGCGCCTCCCCCACCACCGCGGCGGGCGCCCGGCTCGCCCTCTTCGAGGAGGTCACCGAGGCCCTGCTGCGCGACGGCGGGCCCCTGGTGGCCGTGGTCGACGACCTCCAATGCGGACCCCGCCTCGCCCGGCTGCGCGCCGCGGGCGCCGACGCCGGGGCCGTCCCGGTGGTGGCCGGCCGGACCGTGGCCCGGCGGCTGGCCCGGCTGCCGGACGGCACGGCCCGCCTGCTGGGCACCGCCGCGGTGCTGGGCCGGGCCGGCACCACCGGGCCGCTGGCCGCCGTCGCGGGGGTGGCGGCCACCGAGGTCCCCGGCCTGCCGGCACCCGCGCTGGCCGCGCGGATCGCGGTCCCCGACGGCCCGGCCGGCTACCGCTGCCCACGACCTGTTCCGCGAGGAGCTGGTGGCCGGCCTGGCACCGGACCTGCGGGCCGGTACGCACCTGGCGGCCGCGCGCGCCCTGGCGGGGACCGGCCGGCCCGCCGAGCCGGCCTGGCACCACGCGCAGGCGCTGCCCTTCGGCCCGGCCGCACCCGCGGTGCAGCACGCGGTACGGGCCGCCGAGGAGGCCCGCGCCGAGCTGGCGTACCAGGACGAGGCCTGCTGGTGGCGGCAGGCCGTGCAGCTGACCGAAGCCACCGACCCCGGCCGGCCGCGGTGGCGGCTCGCCCTGGCCGGGGCGGAGCTGCCGCGGGGGCCAGGGACGCGGCCGCCCGCGAGTTCTCCGAGGTCGCGGCGGCCGCCGGGGCCCATCCCGAGCTGCTGGCGGGCGCGGCGCTCGGACTGCACCGGGCCGGCATCCGCAGCGGTGACCCGCGGCACGAGCTGGTCGGCCTGCTGGAGCGGGCGGCGGCCGCACTGGCGGACGGCGGCGCTCCGGCGCTGCACGCCGAGGTGCCGGCCGCGCTGGCGCGGGAACTGGCCGACGGTCCCGAGCGGGACCTGGCCCGGGTCCGGGACTCGGCCGCCCTGCTGGACGCGGTCGCCGGGCCCGCGCCCGGAGACCCGTACCCGGCGCCGGCCGGCGGACCGTTCCTGCCGGAGGTGGGCCTGGCCATCGGGATGGTCTACGGGGCGGCCATGGCCTGGATCGTCGGGTACTTCCTGGGCCGGCCCGGGGGCGAGGCGGAGCTGTTCCGGCTGGCCGGACAGCTCGAGCGGGCCCGGCCCTGGGCCCACCGGACCCCGCCCGGCTGCTGACCGCAGCACCCGGGGGTGGCGGCTTGGTGACACTCTGTCGGAATCCGAGCAGGTGCGGGGACCGTAGGATCCACGACAACAGCCGCGTCTTGGCGAGGAGTTGACGGGCAGATGACGGACGTGCTCACGGTCGGGTCGCGGGCCAGCGCACTGGCGAAGCAGCAGGCCAGGGAGTGGCTGGCACAGGCCGTCCCGCAGCTGCCCGGGGTCCGGGTCAAGCGCCTGCTGGTGACCGAGGGCGGCGACCGGGACCGGCTGACGGCCACCCTGGCCGAGGTGGCGAAGACGGCGGGCGGCTCGGCCTTCTCCTCCGACCAGGAGCGGGCGCTGGTCGAGGGCCGGGTGGACGTGGTCGTGCACTCGCTCAAGGACCTGCCGACCGCGGTGGCCCCCGGTACCCGGCTGATGACCACGCCCGGCCCCCGCGCGGACGTCCGGGACGTCCTGTGCGGCACCACCCTGGAGGAGCTGCCCGAGGGCGCCCGGGTGGGCACCGGCGCGCCGCGGCGCATCGCCCAGCTCCTGCACCTGCGGCCGGACCTGGAGGTGGTACCGATCCGGGGCAACGTCCCGGCGCGGTTGCGGCACGTCGGCCGCGGCGGGTTCCACGCCGTGCTGCTGGCCGCCGCCGGGCTGGACCGGCTGGGCCTGCTGCCGCCGGAGGGGGAGCGCCAGGTGCTCGACCCGGCCGTCTTCCTGCCCTCCCCCGGGCAGGGGGCGCTGGGGATCCAGGTCCGGGCGGGCAGCCGGGCCGAGGAGCTGCTGACCGGCCTGGGCGACCCGGTGGCGGACGCCTGCGTGCGCGCCGAGCGGGCCCTGCTGGCGGAGCTGCACGGCGGGTGCTCGGTACCGGTGGGGGCCTGGGGGCGGCTCGGTCCCGACGGCGACCTGCTGCTGTCGGCGGCGGTCACCGCCGTGGACGGATCCCGCCAGGTCACCGCGACGGGCTCGGGCCCGCTCGACTCGCCGGAGAAGCTGGGCGGCGTCCTCGCGGCCGAACTGCTGGGCCAGGGGGCCCGGGAGATCCTGGCCTCGATCCGCCGGTAGGGCGTGTCCGGGCGCACCCCGGCCGGTCAGCCCGTGTGCAGGACCCGGAAGCGGTCGGGGTGCGCCGGGTCCCGGTCCACGACCTGGACGGGCGGCCGGTCCCACTGCCAGACGGCGCTGCCGGGCGGGCGGCCGAAGCGGATCGGCCCGCGGGTGCCGGCCACGGCCACCTGCGGCCAGGCACCGGCCACGGCGGCCCGGTCGGTGCCGTGGGTGCGCAGCACCTCGGCGAGCACGGTGACCGTGTCGTAGCCCTCGAAGGCGACGAAGGACGGCGGCCCGGCCAGCCGCTCCCGCAGGGCCTCTTCGACCCGGCTGCCGAGCGGGCCCAGCCGATCGGGCAGGTAGCGCAGGAAGGGCACCGCGGCCCCCTCGGCGCCCAGCAGCTCCGCCCACTCGGCGAACTCCGGCTGCCCGGCGGGCGCCCCGATGAGCGTCCCGGCCAGCCGCGGGTCCCGGCGGACGACCCGGACCAGTGGTACGGCCGGCTCCGGATGCCCGGCCAGCACCAGCAGGGCAGTGGCCCCGGACGCGGCCAGCGCGTCGCAGACCGCCTCGGGGCCCAGCGTGCCGGCGTCGATCTCCACGACCTCCAGGCGGCCGCGCAGGATGCGGGTGCCGGCCGCCCAGTAGGCGCTGGGCTGGGTGGCCACGGCGATCCGGCGGTGGCCGGCGCCGATCAGGTACTCGGCGTACGTCCGCCAGCCGGCGGACTGCGGCGGGGGCAGCCGCGCCACCCACGGCGTGGGCCGGTCGGTGAGCGCGTCGAGCACCGCCGAGGAGCAGAGGAACGGCACGCCCAGGGCGTCGGCCCGGCCGGCCACGGCGCGCGCCACGACGCTGTGGTACTCCCCCGCCACCGCGGCCACGCCCAGGGCGGCCAGCTCGGCCACGGCCCGCGCGGCCCGCTCCGGATCGGCCGCGGTGTCGCGCACCAGCAGCTCCAGCGGCCGGCCGCCGATCCCGCCGGCGGCGTTGACCTCCGCCGCGGCCAGCTCCATCCCCGCGAGCAACTGCCGCCCTGCGGCCACCCATCCGGGTCGCGACAGCGGCGCGAGCGCCCCGATGCGCACCGCCGCGGCGGCCCCGGCCGTCGCGTCCGGGCCGGTGTCCGTGTGTCCGATCATGGGCCCCATTGGTACGGGCCCCGGTCCCGGCGGGCAACCGGATATGCGCGGTGCGGCCTCAGGTCGCGGTCCAGCCGCCGTCCAGCGCCAGGGAGGTGCCGGTGACGTGCCGGGCGCCCGGGCCGCACAGCCACAGCACCGCGGCGGCCACCTCTTCCGGCTCGATCAGCCGCTTGACCGGGGAGCGGGCGAGCAGGACCTCGGTCAGCACCTCCTCGGCGGGCAGGCCGTGGGCCGCGGCCTGGTCCTGCAACTGGCCCTCCACCAGGGGCGTGCGGACGTAGCCGGGGCTGACGCAGTTGCTGGTGACCCCGTGCGGGGCGGCCTCGACGGCGAGCACCTTGCTCAGCCCCTCCAGGCCGTGCTTGGCCGCGACGTAGGCGGACTTGAAGGCGCTGGCGCGCAGCCCGTGCACGCTGGAGATGTTCACCACCCGGCCCCACTGCTGCGCGTACATGTGCGGCAGCGCCCGCCGCATCAGCAGGAACGGCGCGGTCACCATGACCTGCTGGATCCGGGCGAAGCGTTCGGGCGGGAAGGCGTGCAGGGGCGCGACGTGCTGGAGTCCGGCGTTGTTGACGAGGACGTCGATCCGTTCGGGCAGGGCCTCGAGCGCCGCCGGGTCGGCGAGGTCCGCCGTGTGCGGGGTGCCGCCGACGGCCTCGGCCGTGCTCCGGGCACCCGCCGCGTCGAGGTCGACCACGTGCACGTGCGCGCCGGCCGCGGCCAGCGCGAGCGCGCAGGCCCGTCCGATGCCGCGGCCGGCCCCGGTGACCAGGGCGGTACGGTCGGCCAGCGGGCCCGGGCCGGAGTTCGGTGCGTTCGTCATGGACCGGAAATCTAGGCCCGGCCGGAGCCGGCCCCTATGTGTCCGGCCCCCACAGTCCGGGCCGCCGCCATGGCCCCGTACCACGCCCGCCGGCCTCCCGGGCCGGCCGCCCAGGAGCCTAGGGTGGGCTCCATGATCAGACACATAGGGTTCGAGCGGCTGCACAACTTCCGTGATCTGGGCGGGTACCGGACCGCGGACGGGCGCAGCGTGCGGTGGGGGCGGCTGTACCGGTCGGACTCGCTGGCCAAGCTGGCCGGGGCGGACTGGGAGCGGTTCCTGGGGCTCGGCATCGGCACCGTCATCGACCTGCGCTACCCCTGGGAGATCGCCGCGAAGGGCCGGGTCCCCGAGTCGGATTCCTTCGCGTACGCCAATCTGAGCGTCGAGCACCGCCCGTACGACCAGGCCGAGATCGACCCGGAGCTCGACCCCTGGCGGTACCTGGCCGACCGGTACGCCGAGGTGGCCCTGGACGGGGCCGTGGAGTTGCGGACGGCCCTGGAGCTGATCGCCGACGGCGAGCGGCCCCAGGTCTTCCACTGCGCCTCGGGCAAGGACCGCACGGGACTGCTGGCCGCGCTGGTGCTGCTGCTCCTGGGGGTGCCGCAGGACACGGTGGCGGCGGACTTCGCCCTCACCGAGCTGGCCACCGCACGGCTGCTCGCCGACTGGGAGGCCGCCAACCCCGGCCGCACCATGCGCTGGCCGGGTTACGGCCGGGCCCCGGAGGAGGTCATCCGGCTCTTCCTCGCCGACCTGCGCACGACGTACGGCTCGGTCGAGGCCTACGCCACCGGGCACCTCGGCGTCGACCCGTCGCTGCTGCCCCGGCTCCGCGACCGCCTCCTGGAGCCGGCGGTCTGAGGCCGGGCGCCGGTCAGTACGACTGGAGTTCCCAGAGGTTGCCCTCCGGGTCGCGGACGTGGGCGGTGCGCAGGGTGGGGCCCCAGTCGGGCCGGTCGGCGGGGGCGGCCGCCGGGCGCGCCCCGGCGGCCAGGCAGCGGGCGTGCGCCGCGTCCACGTCGGCGACCCGGCTGACCAGCAGGGCGCCGCCGGCGGCCGGGGGTTCGACCCCGAGGGCGGCGGCCATCGCGGCCCGGTCGAAGAGGGCCAGCAGCCCCTCGGTGCCCAGGTCCCAGGAGGCGTAGGGGCCCGCCTCGGTCCCCCCGGCGCGGGTGGCGCCGAGCAGTCCGGGCAGCAGGGTGTCGTAGAAGCGGAAGGTCTCGGCGAACCGGTCCGCCATCAGGCGGGGGTGCAGGGCGTCCATGCGCACTCCGAAGATAGGTGTCCACCAACGATTGGGCTCACCCTACAATCCGCCCATGCGCCAATCCCCGCCGAGTCTGACCGAGTTGACGACCTACCTGCTCTCCCGCACCGGCAAGAGCGCCCGGGGCCTGCTGGGCGCCCGGCTGGCCGCGCGCGGACTGCGGCTGTGGCACATGGCGGTGCTGGCCGCGCTCGCGGACTTCGGCCCGCACGCCCAGCGGGACCTGGCCGACCGGCTCGGGATCCACCCGAGCGACACCGCCAAGGTGCTCGAGGAACTGTCCGGTTCCGGGTACGTGGCGCGGGAGCGGGATCCGGCCGACCGGCGGCGGCTGGTGGTGACCTTGACCGAGGAGGGCCGGGCGGAGCTCGCGGAACTGACCGGGGAGGCGGTGCGGGTGCGGGACGAGGTCCTGGCACCGCTCACCGAAGCGGAGCGGGCCGTCCTGCACGGGCTGCTGGCGCGGGTGCACGCGGGGCTGCCGCGGCCGTGACGGCCGGACCGGCGCGCTCCGGGACACCGGGCCCCGAGCCGCCCCCTAAAGGATCAACTTTGGCGCGAACCCGACGGGAAAACAAGGCACTTCCCTAACTGGGCATGTACGTGACATCTTGCGTCCACCCCTTTAGTGATCCGCCCGCCCGGTGCCACCAGCACCGACGGGCCCATGGAGGACGCTTTGACTCCCCACATATCCCGTCGACTGCGCCGCACCGCGGTCGCCGTCGCCGCGCTCAGTGCCGCCGCCTTCGCGACCCCCTCGGTCGTCGCCCAGGCCGCCCAGGCATCGGACACTCCGCGCGCCCTGGCAAAGTCCGCCCCTTCCACCACGACCGCGAAGTCCGCCAAGGCCGGTACGGCCTGGGTCGCGGGCACCCGCGCCTACCTCGTCATCACCGCCGCGGGCGACACCTCGGCGGTCCGCACCGCCGTCGCCAACAACGGCGGCACCGTCTTCGCCTCGTACGACGCCATCGGCGTCATCGTGGCGCACTCGGCCTCGTCCTCCTTCGCCGCGACCATGCGCGGCGTCTCCGGCGTCCAGCAGGTGGGTGCGACCCGTACCTCTGACGTCCCGGCCGACGCCTACAACCCGGCGCTGCCCACCACGCCGAGCCAGTCGGCGACCACGCTGACCGAGACCAACCGCTGGGACATGACCCAGATCAAGGCCGACCAGGCCTGGGCCGTCTCCACCGGCTCGCCCTCGGTCAAGGTCGGCGTGCTCGACACCGGCGTGGACGACCTGCACCAGGACATCGCGCCGAACTTCGACGCGGCCGACTCGGCCTCCTGCGCCTACGGCAAGGCGGACGCCCGCACCGGCGCCTGGCGTGACGTGGACACCCACGGCACCCACGTGGCGGGCACCATCGCCGCCGCCAAGAACGGCAAGGGCGTGGTCGGCGTCGCCCCGGGCGTGAAGATCGCCTCGGTGCGCATCGCGGAGCCGGGCTCCACGCTCTTCTTCGCCGAGAACACCGTCTGCGGCTTCATGTGGGCCGGTGACCACGGCTTCAAGGTCACCAACAACAGCTACTACACGGACCCGTGGCAGTTCAACTGCCCCGACAACATCGACCAGGCCGCCATCATCGAGGGCGTCCGGCGGGCGCAGGCCTACGCCGAGGGCAAGGGCTCGCTCCAGGTCGCGGCGGCCGGCAACTCGAACATCGACCTGGCCAACAAGACCACCGACACCGAGAGCCCCAACGACTCGACGCCGGTGACCCGCACCATCACCAACGCCTGCCTCGACATCCCGACCGAACTCCCGGGCGTGGTCACGGTGTCGGCCATGGGCAGCGGCAACGTCAAGGCCTCGTACTCCAACTTCGGCAAGGACGTCATCGACGTCTCCGCGCCGGGCGGCGACGGTGCCAACGGCGTCTACTCCACCCTCCCGGGCGGCAAGTACGGCACCAAGAGCGGTACCTCGATGGCCTCGCCGCACGTGGCGGGCGTGGCCGCGCTGATCGCCAGCGCCAACCCGGCCTTCACCCCGGCCGACATCCGCACCGCGCTGTCCACCCAGGCCAACGACACCGCCTGCCCCTCGGACAGCCGCTGCACCGGCACCACGGCGAAGAACGGCTTCTTCGGCGAGGGACAGGTCGACGCGCTCAAGGCGGTGGGCGGCACCGTCCCGCCCACCGGCACGTACTTCGAGAACACCGGCGACGTCACCGTCAACGACAACGCCACGGTCGAGAGCCCGATCACCGTCTCGGGCGTCACGGGCAACGCCCCGGCCACGCTGAAGGTCGGCGTGGACATCAAGCACACCTACCGCGGCGACCTGGTCGTCTCGCTGGTGGCCCCGGACGGCTCGGTCTACCTGCTGGAGGACTTCCCCAACAGCGACTCCGCCGACAACGTCATCAAGACGTACACGGTCAACGCCTCGTCCGAGGTGGCCAACGGCACCTGGAAGCTGCGGGTGCAGGACATCGCCTCCCAGGACACCGGCAAGATCGACGCCTGGAACCTGACCTTCTAGTCGGCTCCGGAGCGACAGCGAGCGGGCGCCCGGCCGACCGGGCGCCCGCTGCGCGTGTCAGGCCCGCTTCGCGTAGTCGCCGTACCCGGTCCAGTCGATCGCCTCCGCGGCCTCGTCCCCGACCACCCAGGCGTCGTGTCCGGGCGCGATGACCATGAAGTCGCCCGGGCCGTAGTCCTCCTCGGCGCCGTCGTCCATGACGACCTTCATCCGGCCCCGGACCATGTAGCCCGTGTGCGCGGACTGGCAACTGTCGGTCCCTGCGATGGGCTTGACGTGCTTGGACCACTGCCAGCCCGGCTCGAAGACCGCGCGCCCCACCTGGCCGGCGTCGCTGTTGAGCACATCGAGCCGTCCCATGCCGCCCTCGAAGGGGCGGGTCTCATCCGGGGAGTCGAAACTCCGGCGCACTATCGCAGCCATACCAACCGCCTCCCGGCGGGCAACCGAGTGTCCCCGAGTCCAGTTCCAGATTACGCCCGGGGGACCCGCCCCTCATGTGCGCGGCGGCGCTCCTCAGCCCGGCTGCCGCAGCCGCAGCCAGCTGCCCTCGCCGGCACGGTACGGCGCGTCCGCGGGCTTGGCCAGCACCCCCGGCACACCCTGCTCGCGCAGCGACTCGTACCAGAACAGCGCCGTGCCGTGGTCGTCGGTGGCCGGTACCGGGCGCAGCGCGGGCCCGGCGTCCTCCAGCAGGTCGAGCAGGAGCAGCCGGCGCTCCGCGTAGCCGAGATCGCGCACGTCGCCGTGGTCGGGGTGGGCCAGCAGGTCGAAGGGGGCGTAGCCGGCCGGCGGGCCGTCCGGGGCCGGTGCCTCCCCGGCCGCCCGGGCCCGGGCGGCGGCCGGGTCCAGCCGGCCCGCCCGCCAGAACACGGCCGCGCCGTCCAGGACGGTGCCGGGCCGCAGCCCGGCGGCGGCGCCGGTGACCTCCGGCCAGGCCGCAGTGACGTTCCGCCCGGCGGCGTCGAGCAGGCGCACCCCCGCCCCGTCGGTTCCGGACGGGCGCTCCCGCAGCAGCAGGATGCGCTCGCCCGCGTACTCCGGCTCGTACCACCAGCCGGGGCCGTCGGGCAGCGCGGACACGGTGGTGGCCGAGGCGGGCCGCAAAATGATCTCCACCCGCCCAGCATGCTGATCTTCACGCCCCGCGCCACCCCGACGTGCCCGCAGGTGGCGCGTTCGGCCCTGCCCCCACACACCCGTCGGCCCAGCCGCCCCGCCACACCGCTCCACCGCCGCGGATCCACCCGCCCCGGCGCGGGTCCGGAACGGCCGCCGCGTGGCAGCATGGGAGCATGACGACCCGCTGCCGAAAGGCCCATGGCGCGTAAGCCGCCCGGCGCGCTGCGCGCCGCCGACCGCCGTCGCGGGGGCGCACTCCCCCGGCCGCTGCCGCCGCTGCTGCCCGCCCTCTCCTCCCTCGCCGACCTGGCCGTGCGACGCGCTGAGCGCCGGTGCCTGTGGCCCGGCGCCACCGCCGAGGCGCTGGCGGAGTACCGCGACTTCATCCGCCGCCAGCCGGGCGGCGGGATGCTGGAGCTGGGCTCCATCTACTGCCCGTGCTGCCACCCGGCGGAGTTCCGCGACCGGCTGGCGCTGGTGCTCGAGCGCCTGCCGGCCGGGCCGCGCCGCGAGCTGGCGGGGCTGGTGGCCCCCCTGGACGAGGAGTTCCGGCGGCGCACCCGCCACGACCCCGGTGCCCGGGCCCGGGGGCCCTGGTACGCGCGCCACTGGTGGCGGCAGCGGGTGATCGGGCACTGACCCCGGGCACCCAGAGGGCGGATCCGGTCCGGTCAGTCGGTGATGCGCGGGGTGGTGACCGTGAAGAGGCCGCCGTCCGGGTCTCGGAGGGTGGTCCAGCGGTTGGCCGCGTCGGTGTGCAGGGGCGTGACGGCGCCGCCGCCGAGGGCGGTGGCGGCCTCGACCGCCTCCTCGACGTCCGCGACCCGGAAGTGGACGTGCCAGCGGGGCCGGACCTGCGGGTCGGGGGCCTCCTCCACGGCGCCGCCGCGCAGCCGGGCCACCGGCGCGCCGGCGTGCCGCAGCACCACCTGGTCCTGCTCGTAGGCCACCTCGCAGCAGCCCTTGCGGTCGCCGGCCCACTCCAGGACCTCGCCGTAGAACATCGCCGCGGCGAACGCGTCGCGGGTGGAGAGCTCCAGGCAGACGGGGGCGTGGCTGCGGCCCACCGCCCAGTCCCGGATCACCTCGCCCTGCCAGATCCCGAAGACCGCGCCGTCCTGGTCGGCGGCGAGCGCGGCCCGGCCGATGCCGTAGGAGAGGGGGCCCACCGCGACGGTGGCTCCGCGTTCGCGAATGCGCGCCGCGGTGACGTCGGCGTCCTCCACGGCGAAGTACGGCGTCCAGGCCACGGAGATCGCCAGCCGCTCGGTGAGCGCCCCGAGACCGGCCACCGGGACGCCGTCGAGGAAGGCCACGCTGAAGGCGTCGCCCAGGCGGGCCGGGCGGAACCGCCACCCGAGGACCGCGCCGTAGAA
This sequence comes from Streptomyces sp. NPDC089919, assembly GCF_040684615.1. Classification (NCBI taxonomy): domain Bacteria; kingdom Bacillati; phylum Actinomycetota; class Actinomycetes; order Kitasatosporales; family Streptomycetaceae; genus Streptomyces; species Streptomyces sp. NPDC089919. The sequence goes on along the minus strand of NZ_JBFBGK010000006.1, from coordinate 44,272 downwards.
CTCCTGCGCGGCCTGGAGGTCCCGGGCCGCCAGACTGACCCAGCACGGCGCACCGAACACATCACGGCTCGAGGCGGGCACGACCGGTCACCCCCAATAGGCACGGGCACATTGCTGGTGCCAACGCTACCCCGGACCGGCCCCGGTACTCGTGAGGCGCCTGGGGCAGTCGGTTCGCGCCGCCGCCCGGGGCCGGGCGGGGCGGGCCGGAACCCTGCTGTCCGCCCGCTACCGCGCCGGCCGCCAGCGGTACTGCAGCTCGGGCCGCCCGACCTGGCCGTACTGGGGGCTGCGGGCGGCCCGCTCCGTCTCGACGAGGTGTTCCAGGTACCGGCGGGCGGTGATCCGGGAGATCCCGGCGCTCTCGGCCAGCGCGGCGGCGGTCAGCCCCTCCCCGGCGGCCCGCAGCAAGGTGGTGACCCGCTCCAGGGTCGGGGCACTGAGCCCCTTGGGGAGGGCCGCCGGCTGCGGGGCGCGGAGCGCGGAGAAGGCCCGGTCCACGTCGTCCTGGCCGCCGGCCTCGCCGTCCGCCGCGGCGCTGCGGAAGGCCGCGTACCGCAGCAGCCGGTCGCGCAGGGTGGTGAAGACGAAGGGCTTCAGGACGTACTGGACCACGCCCAGGGCCACGCTCTCGCGGACCACGGCCAGCTCCCGCGCGGAGGTCACCACCATCACGTCCGCGGGGTAGCCGGCCGCCCTCAGCCCCCGGGCCAGTCGCAGGCCGTGCCCGTCGGGCAGGTACAGGTCGAGCAGCAGCAGGTCGACCGGGCCGCGCTCCAGGGCGCGCCGGGCCTCGGCGGCGGAGTGGCAGACCCCGGCGACGGCGAAGCCGGGGACCCGGCTCACGTAGAGGGCGTGGGCGTCGGCGGCCACCGGGTCGTCCTCGACGACCAGCACCCTGATCTCCGCCGCGCCGGTCACGGCCGCGCTCCGGTCGCCGCCGGCAGCCGGACGGTGAAGCGGGCGCCGCCGCCGTCCGCCGGACCGGCCTCCACGGTGCCGCCGTGCCGGTGCACGGTCTGCCGGACCAGGGCCAGGCCCAGCCCCCGGCCGGGCCCCTTGCCCGACCAGCCGCGGCGGAACACCTCGGAACCGGCGGGCAGGCCCGGGCCGTTGTCGCAGACCTCCAGCAGGAGGCCGGCCGGGTCGCCGGCGGTGCGGGCGGTGACCGTGACCCGCGCCCCGGGGGTACCGGTCACGGCGTCGACGGCGTTGTCGACCAGGTTGCCCAGGACGGTGACCAGGTCCCGGGTGGGCAGCGGGCCGGCGCCCCCGGTCAGCTCCTCGCCCTCCGACCCGGGTGTGACGACCAGTTCGACGCCGCGTTCGTGGGCCTGGGCGGCCTTGCCGAGCAGCAGGGCCGCCAGCACCGGCTCGCCGACCGCGGCCACCACCTGGTCGGTGAGGGACTGGGCGAGTTCGAGTTCGGCGGTGGCGAAGTCCAGGGCCTCCTGGGTGCGGCCCAGTTCGATCAGGGAGACGACGGTGTGCAGCCGGTTGGCGGCCTCGTGGGCCTGGGAGCGCAGGGCCTGGGTGAAGCCGCGTTCGTGGTCCAGTTCACCGGCCAGCGACTGCAGTTCGGTGTGGTCGCGCAGGGTGACCACGGTGCCCCGGCGGCCGGCGCTGGAGACCGGGGAGGTGTTGACCACCAGCACCCGCTCGGCGCTCAGGTGGACCTCGTCGACCCGGGGTTCGGCGGCCAGCAGGGCGCCGGTCAGCGGCGCCGGCAGCCCGAGCTCGGCGACGTTGCGGCCCAGCACCGGCCCCGGCCCCAGGCCCAGCAGCTCCCGGGCGCCGTCGTTGACCAGGGAGATCCGGCGCTGTCCGTCGAGCAGCAGCAGCCCCTCGCGGACGGCGTGCAGGGCCGCCTCGTGGTAGTCATACATGCGGCTGAGCTCGGCGGCGTTCATGCCGTGGGTGTGGCGCCGCAGCCGGGCGTTGACCACGTACGTGCCCAGACCGCCGAGACCGAGGGCGGCGGCCGCGACCCAGCCGAGCAGGGCGAGCCGGCGGCCGAGCCGGTCGCTGACCGCGTCGACGGTGATGCCGGCGGCGACCAGCCCGGTGATCTTCCCGCCGTCCTCGATGGGGGTGACCACCCGGATCGAGGGGCCGAGGGTGCCCGTGTAGGTCTCGCTGAAGGTCCGGCCGTGCAGGGCGGGGCCGGTGTTGCCGAGGAAGCGCTCGCCGATCCGCCGGGGGTCGCGGTGGGTCCAGCGCACCCCGGTGATGTCCATGATCGTGACGAAGTCCACGCCGGAGTCGGCCCGGACCCGCTCGGCGTACGGCTGGAGCGCCCGGGAGGGGTCGGGGCCCCGGACGGCCTCGTGCACGGAGGGCGAGTCGGCCACGGCGCGGGCCACCGCCCGGGCCTGGAGCCCGGCCGCGTCCTCGGCCTGCCGGCGGGCGGTGGCGTAGGCGTAGACCGCGCACCCGGCCACCACCACCGCGATCAGCACCGCCTGCACGGCGAACAGCTGGCCGGCGAGGCTGCGCGGGCGCGGGATGCGGAACATGGCGGTCAGTCTGCCCCGGCCGGTGAACGAAATGAACGCAAGGGTGACCGCGGTCACAACGGGAGGCGATAGTCACCGGGACCCCCCGCCGGATCCCACGGGCGGGCCGGTCGGCAGATGTGCGATCGAAGGAGAGACCGTGGCCGTCAAGCCGGACGACACCCCGCAGCAGCGGGCCGGCGGGGACCGACCCCGCCGGGACCGTACCCACTTCCTCTACCTGGCGGTGATCGGCGCGGTCCTGCTGGGCATCGTGACCGGGCTGGCCGCGCCCGGGGTGGCGGTGGAGCTGAAGCCGCTGGGCACCGGTTTCGTGAACCTGATCAAGATGATGATCTCCCCGATCATCTTCTGCACGATCGTGCTGGGCGTGGGCTCGGTCCGCAAGGCGGCCAAGGTCGGCGCCGTCGGCGGGCTGGCCCTCGGCTACTTCATGGTGATGTCCACGGTCGCGCTGGCCATCGGCCTGCTGGTGGGCAACCTGCTGGAGCCGGGCAGCGGACTGCACCTGACCGAGGCGGTGCGCAGCGCCGGCGAGGCGCAGGCGAAGGCCGGCGGGGCGGAGTCGACGCAGGAGTTCCTGCTCGGGATCATCCCGACGACGATGGTGTCGGCCTTCACCGGGGGCGAGGTGCTGCAGACGCTGCTGGTGGCGCTGCTGTGCGGGTTCGCGCTGCAGGCGCTGGGCCCGGCGGGCGAGCCGGTGCTGCGCGGCGTCGGGCACGTCCAGCGGCTGGTGTTCCGGGTGCTGGCGATGATCATGTGGGCGGCGCCGGTGGGTGCCTTCGGCGCCATGGCGGCCGTGGTCGGCGCCACCGGGGTGGACGCCCTGAAGTCGCTGGGCGTGATCATGTTCGGCTTCTACACGACCTGCCTGCTCTTCGTCTTCGTGGTGCTGGGGACCCTGCTGCGGCTGGTGGCCGGGATCAGCGTCTTCGCCCTGCTGAAGTACCTGGGCCGGGAGTTCCTGCTGATCCTGTCCACCTCCTCCTCGGAGTCTGCGCTGCCGCGGCTGATCGCGAAGATGGAGCACCTGGGCGTCTCCAGGCCGGTGACCGGCATCACGGTGCCCACCGGCTACTCCTTCAACCTGGACGGCACCGCGATCTACCTGACGATGGCCTCGCTCTTCGTGGCCGAGGCGATGGACGACCCGCTCTCGCTCGGGGAGCAGTTCTCGCTGCTGGTCTTCATGGTGATCGCCTCCAAGGGCGCGGCCGGGGTCACCGGGGCCGGGCTGGCCACGCTGGCCGGCGGGCTCCAGTCGCACCGCCCGGAGCTGGTCGACGGGGTCGGGCTGATCGTCGGCATCGACCGCTTCATGAGCGAGGCCCGGGCGCTGACCAACTTCGCGGGCAATGCCGTGGCGACCGTGCTGGTCGGCACCTGGACCAAGGAGTTCGACCGGGCCCGGGCGGCCGAGGTGCTGGCCGGCCGGCTGCCCTTCGACGAGCGGACCCTGCTGGACGAGCACGGGACGGCGGCGCCCGAGGCCGCGGACACCGCCGTCCCCGAACCGCGGAAGCTGCCCGCCTGACCTGCGGTTTCCCCTACCGCGCCGGGCCGTGGCCCGGCGCCCCGGACCCCCCACGGGACCTCCGGGCCCCTCGGCGACGAGGGGCCCGGGGCTGTGGGCCGGGCCCGGCCCGGGGTAGCGTGTCGGCCGCCCGGTCGGGACGCGCCCGTCGCGGGCCGGGGCCGGCGGATGTGCGGCGGAGAAAAACGGAGCGGCAATTTCCGCGGTTTCCGTTATCGGGCGGGCGCCCGGCCGTCTCCCATGTGTTGGGCATCGACGAACGGCCGGGACAGGCAGGGTGGATCGGGATATGAGCGACAAGATCGGGACAGAGCTGGTCAGATCGGCGCAGAGCGGAGACCTGCGGGCGCAGGACGAGCTGATCGCCGCCTACCTGCCGCTGGTCTACAACATCGTGGGCCGTGCCATGAACGGCCACCACGACGTGGACGACGTGGTGCAGGAGACCATGCTGCGGGCCCTGGACGGGCTCGGCACGCTGCGCTCCCCCGACAGCTTCCGCTCCTGGCTCGTGGCCATCGCGATGAACGTCATCCGCAGCCACTGGCACACCCAGCAGGCCGGCTTCGGCTCCGGGCCGCTGGACGAGGCCCGGGAGCTGGCCGACCCGGGCGCCGACTTCGTGGACCTCACGGTCGTCCGGCTCAACCTCTCCGGACAGCGGCGCGAGACCGCCGAGGCGACCCGGTGGATGGAGCCCGAGGACAGCGCCCTGCTGTCCCTGTGGTGGCTGGAGTGCGCCGGGGAGCTGACCCGGCACGAGGTCGCCGCCGCCCTCGAGCTGTCCCCGCAGCACACCGCCGTGCGGGTGCAGCGCATGAAGGCACAGCTGGACGCCTCCCGCGTGGTGGTCCGGGCGCTCGCGGAGAACCCGCTGTGCCCCAGGCTGGCCGCCGAGACCGGCGTCTGGGACGGCCGGCCCTCCGCGCTGTGGCGCAAGCGAATAGCCCGGCACGCCCGGGCCTGCGCGCACTGCTCCGGCCTGTGGCACGGCCTGGTTCCCGCCGAGGGACTGCTCGCCGGGCTGCTGCTGGTCCCGCCGTCGGCGCTGCTGCTCGCCGGGGTGCGGGACGGCGCGGGCTTCGGCCTCGCCGCCGCCCCGGGCGCGATGCCTTCCGGACCGGCCACCGCGTCCATGCCGTCGTACGGTGCCGGGCCCGGGTCCTCGTACGGTGCCGGGCCCGGCGGCCCGGGGGCGAGCGCGGGCGGCCGCGGCGAGCGGCGCCGGCAGGCCCGCGGACGCCGCCGGCGGACCGCGGTGGCCGCGGGCGTGGCGGTGGTGGCGCTGGGCGGCGGGGTCTTCTACTTCGCCTCCGGGCCCCGGCAGGACACCGTGGACCAGGCGGACTCCCCCCGCGCCCAGGCGGCCCCGGCCAGCAGCCTCACCAGCGAGGAGCCCTCGGCTCCCGCCACCCCCTCGCCCAGCGCCTCCTCCGCCGCGCCCAGCCCGAGCCCCGCGAAGAGCAGCGCCGCCCCCACGCCGAAGGCCACGCCGAGCACCAAGGCGCCCGCCCCGCGCACCCCCGCCCCCAAGCCCCGGCCCTCCAGGTCCTCCGGCGGCACCTCCGGTTCCAGCTCCGGCTCCGGTACCGCCCGCAAGGTGATCGACCTGGTCAACGCCGAGCGCGCCAAGGCCGGTTGCGGACCGCTGACCTCCAACTCCCTGTTGACCAAGGCCGCCCAGGGGCACTCGGACGACATGGCGGCGCGGAACTTCTTCGACCACACCAACCCGGACGGCAAGAATCCGGGCGACCGCATCACGGCGGCCGGCTACCGCTGGTCGACGTACGGCGAGAACATCGCGATGGGCCAGCGGACCGCCGCGGACGTGATGGACGCCTGGATGAACAGCTCCGGCCACCGGGCGAACATCCTCAACTGCTCCTTCAAGGAGATCGGGATCGGCATCCACTCCGGCGGGGGCCCCTACTGGACGCAGGTGTTCGGGGCCCGCTGACCGCGCCCCGGGCATGACGCGGGGGCCGGCGCCCTCCTCGGCGCCGGCCCCCGCGACCGTCCCCCGCCCGTCGGACGGGCCCGGGCGGCGGTCAGACCTCCAGCTCGGCCTCGATCTTCCGCAACTGGTGGCGGGCCATGGCGAGGTTCGCGCGTTCCTTGTCCAGGGCCAGATAGAGGAAGAGGCCGTCGTGCCCCCGGCTCTTGAGCAGCCGGATCAGGTGGTACTGGCCGCCGAGGGTGATCAGCACGTCCTCGATCTCGTCCTTGAGGCCGAGCATCTCCATGGTGCGGACCTTGGCGCGGATCACGTCGGTGTTGCCCGCGGCGGCGACCGAGAGGTCGAGGTCCTTGCCGCCGCCGATCGTGCCCAGGGCCATGCCGCTGGTGTAGTCGACGAGGGCGGCGCCGATGGCGCCGTCGATGGTGGTGGTGGCTTCCTTGAGGGCGGCTTCGGTGTTCGCCATGAGCTACGCACTTCCTTTGATTGACACGTGCCCCGGCACGTGACGTGCCGCGCGACGTGGGACTTGATCGGGTGGATCGGGCACTGCGGGTCCGGTGCGGACGGGTCCTGCGTCCTGCGGGCGGTGCGGAGTTCAGGGGTCGCGGCGGGCCAGCGCCCCGTCGACCAGTTCGCCTATCCGCGCGCTGGACCGGCGCGCTTCGAGGTGCAGGCGGCCGACGTTGATCCGCGGTTCGGCGAGCAGGGTGAGGACCGCCGAGCCGCCCGCCGCGTAGGTGGCGACGTACCCGTCGGCGCCGCGCACCAGCAGCTCGCGGAAGTCGCCCTGGCCGGTGGCGTCGGTGAGCCGCTGGGCGACGCCGAGGGCGGCCGCGGTCAGCGCGGCGACTCCCTCGGCCTCGATGGCGGGCGTTTCCTGGGCGAGGACGAGTCCGTCCACGCTGGCGGCGAGCGCTCCGGTCAGCTGGGGCAGCCGGGCCCGCAACCGCCGCAGTTCACCGAGCACTTCTGGCTCTGCCGTCAAGAGCTGTCTCCTTTCATGCTGTCTCCTCTCGGCGCGCTGTCGCATCGGGAGCCTCATGACGGCGAACACGGGGCCTGGCCGACGGTGCCGGGCGAAGGGGCGGTCACAGGGTTGCCTCCAGGGCGTCACGGAGCCGACGGAGCAGGGCGACGTCCGGGGAGGCGACCTGCGTTACCCATCCGGGGAGGGATGAAGGAGGTGGGGGTTGGGGGTCGTACGGCGTCTCGACCAGGCCCGTGGCGGCGAGCCGGCGCACTTCCAGGAGGGTGTGGAAGGCGGGGCGGCCCAGCAGCCAGGACAGCGCGGCGGGGGTGCGCACGCCGTCGGCCGCGTCCAGGAGGGCCCGCTGGCGGGGGGTGACGGTCTGGCCGGGGGCCGCCTGCCGGGGCACCACGGGCGCGGTGTCGAGGGCCGGGTAGGGCCAGACGGTGTCCAGGAGCTCCCGGCGGCGCACCGTCTCCCGCTCGACGGCGCTGGCCGAGACGGAGCGGACGGAGCCGATCCAGTGGGTGGCGCCGCGCCGGAAGCGGGACGGCCCGCTGCCGGGGGCCAGGGCGAAGAAGGCGGCGTCGAAGACCGCGCCGAGGTGGCAGATCTCCAGCTCGCCGTCGGCCAGCCGGCCGCTCTCCACCAGGAAGCGGCCGACCTGGCGACGCGCCCCGGCCCGGTCCACGGCCTCCTGCCAGCCCTCCTTGGGCAGCCGCCCGCCCGCGGTGAGCAGCACGTCGATGCCGGGCGTGGCGGGGCTCTCGGCGTGGACGATCCGGCCGTCCTCGAGGAAGAGGGTGCCGCCGTCGCGCAGCAGCGCGCCGGTGGCTCTCTCGTCGGCGAGTCTCTGGAGCATCGGGGAGACGGTGATCGCGGCCGCGTGGGTGCCCGCGGTGTGCAGACTCATCCCAGCACCAGCCGCCCGGCGAGGTCGCGCATCCGGATCCGGGCCAGGGCCAGGTTGCCCGAGGTGCGGTCCAGCCACAGGTGGAGGAAGACGCTGCTGTCGAAGCTGGTCTCCACGAACCGCAGGACGTGGTAGCCGCTGCGGGTGCTGACGATCACGTCCTCGACCGGCGGGGCGCCGCCGGGGGCGTCCGCCTCTCCGGGGTCGCCGGCCGAGAAGGACTCGTACTCGGCGGCGGCGCGGGCCAGTTCGGCGGTCTCGGCCGCCGTGGTCTCGTGGTCGCCGACCGGCGACTCGCCGATGGTGCCCAGTGCGAGCCCGCTGCTCCAGTCGACCAGCGCGGCTCCCCGGGCACCGGGTACCGCCATCACCTCGAGCAGACACTCATCGATTCCGGGCACGCGGGCTCCCCTCCCAGCCGCCGTGCGCGCGGTGGGGCGCGTACCGGCGGCGACACAGACGCTACTGAACGTCCGCGGCGAGTTCGGGGGTTCTGGCAAATTCACTCGGAACATGCCGAAAATCTGCGGCCGGGGCCGGAACCAAACGGTCCGGCCCGGACTCAGTCGATCGCTGCCCGGCCTGCGGGCGGTCATGCCCGGACCGGGGACGGTTCCGCGGGCCGTGCCGGGACCGGGTCAGCTCCGGGTGCGCAGCACGCAGTCGCCGCACAGCCCGCCACCGGGGATCTTGTAGTACAGGCAGCAACTGCGCCGTACGAAGGCCGTGCCCAGCCCCTCCTCGTGGACGAACAGGGCGGCGGTGCCGGCCAGCGGGCCGTCGTCCGCCAGCAGCCGTCCGACCAGCGGGCCCGGCGGCTGTGCCAGGGGTCCGCCCCGGTTCTCCAGTACCCGCAGGGCGCCGACCAGGGCGGAGGCGGCGTTGCCGCGCAGGACGTGCGGGGAGAGCCCGAAGCCGGTGCGCAGCGCGGCGTCCAGCGGGCCGAGGTTGGCGGTGAGCACGGTGGCGGCCAGCGCCTCGGCGGGCTCCTCGGGCCGGGACACCGGTTCGGGCAGCCAGAGTTCGAGTGCGGCGCCGGGCGGCTGGCGCCACAGCAGCCGGTCGGGGTCGAGGTCGGGGACCCGGCCGGTGAGGGCGGCGGCGCCGAGGGCGACCGAGCAGAGCCGGGCGGCGAGGCCGAGGTGGGCGGTGGAGCCGGCCACCCGCAGCCGGTCGGTGCCCATCCGGCGGGCCACCTCGGCGACGTGCTCCGCGAGCCGGTCGGCGTACAGCTCGGTCAGCGGGCGCAGCCCGGACCCGGCCGGGGGCGGCCCGTAGCCGAGGGTGAAGTAGGGGCCGACGGCGGCCAGCCGGTCCAGGGTGTCGTTCACGGGAGGTCAGTATGCCGCCGGGCCGGGGACGGGCGGGGCGGCGGGGTACCGCGCGGGGACGGCGGTGCGGGTCCCGGGAGCCGCTCGGGGCGCCTCCCGGCGGCAGCCGGGGAGGGGTGGCTCCCGGGACCCGCGTCGGTCCGGGCTCAGCTGGTGACGTTGATCTGCTGGCTCGGGTTGGTGGTGTCGGTCACGAGGTACGTGGCCGTGAAGGTGGAGGTGGTGGCGCTGGTCGGACAGCCGAAGCCGCCGACGACCTTGACGGGCACCACGGCGCCGGCGAAGGCCAGCGACGGCGGGGCGCCGTTGGTCCAGGTGCCGGCGGCACCCGCGGGCGCCAGCGGCGCGGCGGTGACGGTGCAGGTGGCGAGCCCGCTGGTGTGCACGACCATGCCCCCGGTGGGCACGGTCATGGTCGCGGTGATCGGGGAGCCGTTCTGCATCGACACGCTCCAGGCCCCACTGGTGGTCACGGTGGCGCTGACCCCGGGGATGCTGGTGGTGCAGGAGCTGTACGTGGGCGGGGTGACGGGGGAGCTGACCGGGCCCGCGGCGTTGTGGTTGCCGGGGGCGGCCGGGACGGAGCCGGTGGAGACGGAGACCGAGCAGGTGACGGTCACCGAACCGGCCTTGAGGGTGGCCTTGCCGGTGAGGGTGGCCTTGAAGGCGTGCCCGGCCGGGGTCACGGTGGTGGACCCGGCGAGGGCGGGGGCGGCGGCCGCCGTGGTGCCGCTGAGGGCGCCGAGGGCGAGGCCGGCCGCGGCCGCGGTGGCGGCCAGGGCGGTGCGCGTGCGGGTGCGCGAGGTCATGACGGTGCTCCTTCTGGAGGGTGGGGGGCAGCCCGGACCGCCGGTACGCCGCCCGGGGGCGGCGCACCGGGGCGGGCCGGGTCAGCCTTCGGTGGTGACGGCGGCGGGATCCGCCGCCGGGGCCGCGGCGGCGGATGCCGCGGCGCGGGCGGCCGGTGGGGTCGGCCGCCAGGCGAAGATCAGGCCGCCGCCGAGGATCCCGAGGACGGTCCCGATCAGGAAGCCGCCCAGGTTCGACAGGACCAGGGCGGCACAGGCGATCAGCGTGGTCACGATCCCGGCCAGCGACCGGTAGTGGGGCGCGAACCAGGCCGAGAGGCCCATCAGGATCATGATCAGGCCCATCAGGACGGACGGGATCCCCGCGACGCCCTGGTGGAGCATGACCTTGAGCGGTGCCAGCGGCAGGGCGCAGATCTCCAGGCCCGCGAGGACCGTGAACAGCCCGCCCCAGAAGGGGCGGCTGCGGCGCCAGCGCCGCCAGGCCTTCGCCATGTCAGAAGCATTCCTTCTTGCCCTTGGAGACGGACATGTTCAGCCCGCTCAGCTTGAACGTGCCCGCGTTGGTGGCCCACGCGGTCTGGTGCAGGCCCGTGATGGAGACGTCGTCGGCCTGCTGGCCGAAGAGGTCCTGCATGCCCTGGGCGTCGGCGGGGCCCTTGTCCATGGTGGAGGCGTCCCGGCCGATCTCGATGTTGTGGAAGAGCGCGTCGCCGGAGAGCTGGGTGGCGTCGACGAAGAGGTTGCTGGCCTCGACCGGCTTGCTCTTGCCGGCGGTGAGGTTGAGCGAGATGTTCCCGATGATCGGCAGCTTGGTGACCACCGACTGGCACAGGTTGTGCAGCTGCGCTTCCTTGATCGCGGTGACCGCCACCGGGATCAGCTCGTCGCGGGCGTTGGTGTCGATGCCGCCGTACTGCGCGAAGCCGGTACCGGTGAGGCTGTCGGCGGAGACCTTGAACTGCTGGCCCGAGACGGCGAACGAGGCGGCGAGCGCTCCGTTGGCCAGCGCGATGGCGAGACCGGCGGTGACCGCGAGGGCCGGGACGGTCAGGACGGCGAAGCGTCTCCAGCCGACCTTGCCGGTGAGGTCACCGGGACCCGGCGGTCCGTCCGGTTCCCCTTCGGCGGTTAATTGGGCGTCCTTCATTGCGACATGTCCCCTTGTCAGCTGAGGTGAACGTGCCTGGCAGCCGGTACCGGGCCGTCAACACGGCCTGGTTACCGACGAGTTGAACGTATGAGCGCCAATGGCCGTTGGCAAGGTCGCGGTGCCGGTGGTTTTCGGCCTACTCGGACTGCTCCTCAGGACCGCTCACCAGCCTCAGCAGCACCTCCAGTTCGGCGGTGACGCGGGCCGCCATGGCCCGGGCGAACTCCGCCGCCACCACCTCCCCCGCCACCGGCCGCAGGGCGGCCACGGCGTCGGTGACGTCCTGCACCTGTCCCGCCGACAGCCGCTCCAGGCCCGCGTCCCCGATCACGTGACGGCGGAACAGGCCCACGAACCGGTCCGCCACCGCGGCCGCCTCGGCCTGCAGGAACTCCCCCGCGTCCAGGATCTCGGAGACCGGCACCCCCCGGCGGATCAGGGCGATCGTGGCCTCCAGGAGCCGGGCGCTGCGGTGCGTGACGAGCTCCCCCTCGATGCGCAGGTACCCCAGGGCCACCGCACGCCGGGTGTCCTCCGCGGTGGCCGCCGGGCCCAGCAGCTCCGCCAGCCGCGCCAACGGCATGGTGACGGACCGTTCATCGGTCCAGTCGCGGGTCATGGCGCGTTCCAGGCCCAGGAGTTGGGAGATCCCGCCGCCGCGCTCCCAGGCGTCGAAGAGTTCGGCTATGGCGTTGACGGTGTAGCCCCGCCCCAGCAGGTCGCTGATGAGCCGCAGCCGGGTCAGGTGGTCGTCGGAGTACCAGGCGAGCCGGCCCTCCCGGCGGGGCGGCGGCAGCAGTCCGCGTTCCTGGTAGTAGCGCAGGTTGCGGACCTTGACGCCCGCCGCCCGGGCCAGCTCCTCCCGTCGGTAGCGCGGGCGGTCCTCGTACGGGGTGGTCACCCGCGCGAGTGTAGAGCGTTACCCGCCGGTCGGCCCGATCCGTACGGCGCTGAGCTGGGCTTCCGCGCTGTCCAACAGCATCTCCAGGGCGACCGGGTAGGCGCTGTCCGTCATCCGGGCCGCCAACAGCCCCGCGGTGGCGGCGATATGGGGGTACCGGTCGGCCGGCAGCCGGGCGTAGGTGGACTCCCACATCTCCTCGTCCACGGCCCGGGTCTCGGCGGTCAGGGCCAGCGCGCCGGCGTCCAGCGCGGCGAAGGCCAGGGACTGGTCGACGAAGGCGTGGTAGATCCGCACGGCCGCCGGGTCCGGGAAGCCGGCGGTGCGCAGCACCCCGAGGATGGCCTCGTCGGCCGCGATCTCCCGGGGGCGGCCGGTGACCCGGCTGGCGGTGAGCACGGCCGCCTGCGGGTGCGCGAGGTAGGCGCCGTGGATGCGCAGGCCGAGCGCCCGCAGGTCGGCCCGCCAGGCACCGCCCGGGGTCCAGCCCGCCAGGGCGCGGCCGGTCAGCTCCTCCCCGATGGCGCGGGTCAGGTCGTCCATCCCGGCGAAGTACCGGTACAGGGTGCTGGGGTCGGCCCCCAGGGCCGCGCCCAGCCGGCGGGCGCTGAGGCCGTGGCTGCCGTGTTCGCGGAGCATCCGCAGGGCCGTCTCGACGATCAGCCGCTCGGACAGGACCGTGCCCGTCTTGGTGGGGCGGCGCCGCCTGCGGGCGGTCTCGGGCACCACGTCCTTGGGCACGGCCGGCCTCCTGTGCGCTCCGGGGCCGTTCGGGGGCCCTTATGCCAACACCATTGACCTTAACCCGGGCGGCCGCGTTTCATCACGCCTCAAGGAAGCACCCGACCGGGTCGCGGCCCGGGGCTCTCCCGGGGCGGGCCCCAGGAGAGAGGCATCTGTCATGCGCGTTCTGCTCGTCGGCGCCGGTGGCGTGGGCACCGCGATCACCCGGATCGCGGCCCGCCGCGACTTCTTCTCGCACCTGGCGGTGGCCGACTACGACCTGGCCCGGGCCGAGGCCGCGGTGGCGGCGCTGGGCCCGGCCGGCGCCCGCTTCAGCGCGCACCGGGTGGACGCCTCCGACGAGGCGGCGGTGACCGCCCTGCTGCACGCGACGGAGAGCGACGTCCTGCTCAACGCCACCGACCCGCGCTTCGTGCTGCCGCTGTTCGAGGCGGCGCTGGCGGGCGGGGCGCACTACCTGGACATGGCCATGTCGCTGTCGTACCCGCACCCGGAGCGCCCGTACGAGGAGTGCGGGGTCAAGCTCGGCGACGCGCAGTTCGAGCGGGCCGGGGAGTGGACCAAGGCGGGACGCCTCGCGCTGGTGGGCATGGGCGTGGAGCCGGGCCTCTCGGACGTGTTCGCCCGGTACGCGGCCGACGAGCTCTTCGACGAGATCGAGGAGATCGGCATCCGCGACGGGGCCAACCTCACCGTCGAGGGGTACGAGTTCGCCCCCTCCTTCAACATCTGGACCACGATCGAGGAGTGCCTGAACCCGCCGGTGGTCTACGAGGCGGACCGCGGCTGGTTCACCACCGCGCCGTTCAGCGAGGGCGAGGTCTTCGACTTCCCCGCGGGGATCGGCCCGGTGGAGTGCGTGAACGTCGAGCACGAGGAGGTGCTGCTGATCCCGCGCTGGGTGGACGCCCGGCGGGTGACGTTCAAGTACGGCCTGGGCGAGGACTTCATCGGCAAGCTGAAGACCCTGCACGCGCTGGGCCTGGACTCGACGGCGCCGGTGACGGTCCCGGGGCCGGACGGGCCGGTCGCGGTCTCCCCCCGGGACGTGGTCGCCGCCTGCCTGCCGGACCCGGCGGCCCTCGGCGACCGGATGACCGGCAAGACCTGTGCGGGCACGTGGGTGAAGGGCGTCAAGGACAGCGCGGCGCGGGAGGTGTACCTGTACCACGTGGTCGACAACTCGTGGTCGATGGCGGAGTACGGCTCCCAGGCGGTGGTCTGGCAGACCGCGGTCAATCCGGTCGTGGCGCTGGAACTGCTGGCCACCGGTGTCTGGCAGGGCTCGGGCGTGCTCGGCCCCGAGGCCTTCCCCCCGTCCCCCTTCCTGGACCTCCTCACCGCCTACGGCTCCCCCTGGGGCATGCGGGACCAGTGACCCGTCGGGCGGCGGGCGCGTCTCAGAGCACCGCCGCCCGCCGCCGGGCGACGTGCTTGGCGAAGACCAGGTGCGCCACCGCCTCCGCGGCGAGGAGGGCCACCACCAGCCACGGGGGCAGGGTGGCCGCGCCCAGGACGACCAGGAGCGCGATGCCGATGCCGGGGACCGCCCAGGTCGCGACCAGTTTGGGGGAGCCGCCGAGGCGGAGGGCGATGGCCGCGTGGGAGGCGTGGTAGAGGGCGAGGCCGCCGGCCAGGGCCCACACCGCGCCGTGCGGCAGGTGCGGATGGCCGGCCTCGTCCACGGCCGTGGCCAGCCCGGCCGCCATGCAGATCACCGCCGCGGTGACGAAGAAGTGCAGGAAGCCGCCGACGTCCCGGGCCAGCAGGTACGCCCGGCGCGGCGAGGCCGCCTCCATGGTCAGTTCGGCCGCGGTGGTCGCGTAGTCGAAGTACGACCACCAGAGCGCGGCGAGCAGCAGGAATCCGAGCACGGCCACCACCCCGGCCGCGGCGCTCCAGGCGTGGTCGGTGGAGGTGATCAGGGCCAGCACCGACTCGCCCAGCACGATGATCACGAACAGCCCGACCCGTTCGACGAGGTGCCCGATGTGCACCCGGCCGGGGATGCCCGTGCCCCGGGCGGTCAGCAGCAGGATCATCTCGGCGGCGAGCAGCACGCCCCAGACGGGGAAGCGCCAGGGCGTGGGGACCGCCGCGGAGCCGGCCCACAGCAGCGCCGAGCCCAGGCAGTAGCTCAGCGGCCGCCAGCGGGGCACCCGGTCCGGCGGCGGGAAGCGGGTGGCCGGCCACCACAGCGCGAGCAGCACCAGGCGGCTGCCGGCGTAGCCCAGCGCGTAGGCCCCGCCCCGGTCGCCGTCCGCCTCGGGGACCGCGGCGGCCATCACGGCCAGGCAGAGCATGGCGGTCAGCAGGGCCAGCCGCCGCCGGGGGCCGTCGTCCTCGAAGAGGTTGGCCGAGACGGTCAGGTTGGCCCACATCCACCACGGCGGGAAGTAGAGGGCGAAGAAGACGCCGAACCGGTGCCAGTCGGGGTCGCCGTGCAGCCCGTGCGAGAGCTGGGAGACGAAGGCGACGAAGACCAGGTCGAAGAAGAGTTCCAGCCAGCCGGCGTGGCGCGGCTGGTGGGCGGGGGCGTCCGCGGCGGCGGGTGCGGTGCTCAATCGGGCCGTTCCTGGATGAGAGGGGGATCGTGGGGAAGGGGCGGTGGGGGGCCCGCCGGCCGGGCCGACCGTACCGGACGCACGTACGCTGATGACAGGGGCCGGACCGGCCCGGAGGAGCGAACATGGCCGAGCACGACGGCGGCGTTTCAGCCGAGCGGTTGGCGGACGGCGCCCTGCTCAAGCAGCTGGAAGCCATCCACCGCACCCGACACGAGACGCTGCTGCACGGTTCCCCGGACGCGCTGCGCACCCACACCCAGCGGATGGGCGAGCTGGAGGGCGAGTACCTGCGCCGGCACCCGGAGCGGGCGCCGGTCGCCGGGCGCACCCGGGACGGCGCCCGGGCCCGGCACGCGGAGGGCTGAGGAGCGGATCAGGAGCCGTCCCCGCCCGCGTACGCCCGCTCGATCGCGGCCAGGTCGATCTTGACCATGCCGAGCATCGCCTTGGCGGCCCGGGCGGCGCGCGCCGTCTCCGCGTCGCCCATCATCTCGATCAGCGCATCGGGGAAGACCTGCCAGGAGACCCCGAAGCGGTCCTTGAGCCAGCCGCAGGCCACCGGTGTGCCGCCGTCGGCGAGCAGCCGGTCCCAGTAGTGGTCCACCTCCGCCTGGTCCTTGCAGCGGATCTGGAAGGACACGGCCTCGTTGAAGGTGAACTCGGGTCCGCCGTTGAGGGCCACGAACTTCTGGCCGCGCACCTCGAACTCCACGGCCATCACCGAGCCCGCGGGGCCCGGTCCGGCGTCGGTGTAGCGCCCGACCTCGCCGAGCCGGCCGTCCTCGAAGACGGAGAGGTAGAACCGGGCCGCCTCCTCGGCCTGTCCGTCGAACCACAGACACGTGGTGAATCCGTCGCTGGCCATCACTGCCTCCTTGCGAAAGTGCCTCCTAGGTGTACCGACCGGCCCGGCCCGGCAAACTCATCGACCGGTCCGCCACCCGGGCACCTCCTGGACAGCTGTCCAGTTATAGTGGACACATGTCCATCATCGCGCTCGTCCTCGTGGGCCTGGTCGCCCTGCTGCACCTCTACATCCTGGTGCTGGAGATGTTCCTGTGGGAGAAGGCCCCGGGCCGGGGGCTGTCCGGCTTCGACCCCGAGATGGCCCGGGCCACCGCACCGCTCGCCGCCAATCAGGGCCTCTACAACGGCTTCCTGGCCGCCGGACTGGTCTGGGGCCTGGTCGCGGCGGACCCGACCGGCTTCCGGGTACGGATCTTCTTCCTGAGCTGCGTCCTGGTCGCGGGGGTCTACGGGGGCCTGACGGCCAACCGGCGGATCCTGGTGGCCCAGGCGCTGCCCGGTGCGGTGGCGCTGGCGGCCGTACTGGTGGCCGGGTGAGCCCCCGGGACACGGACGCGCGGGCGCTGCGCACCCGGGCCAGGCTCCGCGAGGCGCTGCTGGCGGAGTGCGCCGAGCGGCCCCTGGGCGAGATCTCGGTGGCCGCGGTGGTGCGCCGGGCCGAGGTCGGGCGGGCCACCTTCTACCTGCACTACGCCGACGTCCCCGACCTCGCGCTCGACACCTGCGCCGGCGTGGCGCGGGAGGCGGTGGAGGCCCTGCACGCCTGGCGGGGCGCGCCCGACCCGGCGGCGCCGCCGGCCCCGCTGACGGAGTTCTTCCGCACCGTCGCCGCCCATGACGACCTCTACCGGGCACTGCTGGCGCCGGGCGGTGCGGGTCCGCTCGGCGAGGCACTGCACCGGGAGCTGCGCCCCCGGAGCCTGGCCGAGCGGACCCTGGCGGGCGGCCACTCCCCCGAGCTGATCGCCTCGGCGGTCAGCGCCGCCTTCGCCGGGGTGCTGGCCGACTGGCTGCACGGCCTGGTGACGGGGTCCCCGGACGAGCTGGCGGGGCGGGTCTGGCGGCTGCTGATCACCCTGCACCGGCATCCCGCCGCGCCCTGAGCGGCGGGCGCGGGGCGGCGGGCGCGGGGCGGCTCAGCCCGGGGAGCCCACCGCGCAGACCAGGATCGGCCGGGCGTGCTCCGGGTCCAGGGCGTTGCGGACCAGGTGCCACACGTTGAGGTCGTAGGCCTCGCCGATGTGGCCCACCGGGTCGAGCGGGCAGGAGTCCTGCACGTACCGGTTGGCCACCCCCGGCTCCCGGACGAAGGCCGTCTCGGTGGGCGTGACCAGCTCGTCGTAGCGCGAGCTGATGATGGTGTAGGCGACGCCCGGCTGGGCCACCGGGCCGTCATTGAGGGCTTCTATGGCCGGTCCGCCGGGGAACTCGTCGGAGAGCACCGGGATGCCGAGGGTGGCGGCGATGGAGTCCAGGGTGGCCCGGCCGCCGGGCAGCACCGCGTCGGCCAGCCGGATCAGGCCGGCCGCGTCGGTGCCGTGGGTGGGCGGGGCGATCGCCACCACCCGCCCCAACTGGCCCGCGATGCCCTGCATCTTGGCCAGGTACAGGGCTTGGAGGCCGCCCTCGGAGTGCCCCACCACGGACACCTTGGCCGCACCGGTGGCCGCGCGGACCTTCGCCACGTACTCCTTGATCTCCAGGTTGGACTCGGCCACCGGCCGGAGTCCGCCCACCAGGGGGAACTGCGGGTACGCGCCGTAGGTGAGCGCGAAGGTGCACCAGCCGCGGGCGGCCAGGTCGGCCTGGAGGTAGTTCAGGTCCTCGTACCAGGTGGCGAAGGTGCCGTGGAGCAGCACCACCGGCTCGGGGTGGGCCGCACCGGGCCGGCAGGAGAAGTCGTTGATCCCGCCGGTCGGCGAGTCCTGGGCGGCCTGGGCGGGCAGCGCCGCGCCCAGGGACAGTGCCAGTGCCAGGCCGGCCCTGGCGAGCCAGCGCCTCGTGCCGCGTGCCGTGCCGGTCGTCCGTGCCATCGCGCGTCCCCTTCCCGGTGGTTGGTCTGCCCGACGAGGTTCCTCCGACGGCCCGCCCTCTGTCGCCTGGCAGGAAGGGCAGATACCTTCCCCTTGCGTTTGTGCACGGTGACAGGACGGGCCGGCGGAAGGGGTACGGGGATGGAGCCGGAGGAGGGTTTCGCCGCCCTGCTGCCCCGGGTGACCGAGATCGCCGAGGCCACGGTCGGCCGGTGCACCCGGGAGATCCCGGCCTACCGGGTGCTGCCGGCCGGGGTGCTGGAGCGGGATCTGGTGGCCAACGCCCGGGCGGTGCTGGAGCTGTTCCTGCGCACGGTGGCCGAGGGGCGCTCCCCCACCGAGGCGGAGCTGGCGCCCCCGATCGCCTGGGGCGCCGAACGCGCCCGGGACGGCGTGCCGTTGGCCGCGGTGCTGCGGATCTACCCGCTGGGTGCGACGGTGGCCTGGCAACGGGTCGCGGCCGAACCGGAGTCCGGGATCGACCCGGACGCCCTGGTCACGCGGCTGCTGGAGTTCCTGGGCGAGGTGATGCCCCGGGTGGCGGAGGCCTACCTGCGGGAGCGGGACGAGTTGGACTGGGCGCACCGGGAGCACCGGCAGCACCTGGCGGGGGCGCTGCTGGCCGGGCGGCCGGCCCGGCGCTCGGCCGAGCGGTACGGGCGGACCCTGGCCGACCGGTACGAGGTGGTGGCGTTCCGGCTGCCGGCCGTGGCCGGGGACCGGGCGGCGACCCGGCTGCTGCGCGTTCTGCACGCCGAACTGGACCGCTGCCCGGAGGTGTTGGTGGCCTTCAAGGGGGACGGCGGCGCGCTGCTGATCCCGGAGCCGGGTCCCGGGGCGGAGGCGCTGTTGGCCCGGCTGGACACGGCGACCGGGCTGCGCTGCACAGCCGCGGCGGCCCGGGCGCAGGACCACCAGGCCGTGCCGGGAAGCCATGCGGAGGCCGCCGAACTGCTGTCGCTGGTAGAGCAGTTGGGGTATCCGGTGGGGCTGTACCGGCTGCCGGACCTGGCGGTGGAGTACCAGCTGGCCCGGCCGGGGCCGGCCCGCGACGCCCTGGCCGGGCTGCTCGAGCCGCTGGCGGGGCACCCGCACCTCCTGGACGCCCTGCGGGCCTTCCTCGCCGCGGACGGTCGGCGCTCGGTGGCGGCCGCGGCGTTGAACCTGCACCGCAACACCCTGACCTACCGGCTGGGCCGGGTACAGATCCTCACCGGGTACGACGCGACCCGCCCGGCCGACGCCCGGCGGCTGGCCGCCGCCGTGACGGCGTACGACATCGGCCGGCGCACCGGCTGACCCGGGCCGCGCCCGCGGCTCAGACGGCGCAGCGGGCGATCGCGCCCGCCTCCAGGGCGACGTACAGCGCGCCGTCGGGTCCGAAGGCGAGGCCGTGCGGTTCCGGCGCGGGGGCGTCGGGGCCGCCGGTCGACGGGAGCGGGCGGCCGGTGACCCGTCCGTCGGGGGTGATCCGGCCCAGCCGGCCGGTCCCCCATTCGGTGAACCAGCAGCCGCCGGCGGGATCGGCGACGACGGCGTGCGGGCGGCAACCGGGGTCGTCGAGCGGGTACTCGACGAGCTCCCCGGCCGGGGTGCGGCGGCCGATCCGGCCGGCTCCGATCTCGGCGAACCAGAGCGTGCCGTCCGGGCCCGCGGCGATGCCGACGGGTGCCGCGCCCTTGGTGGGCAGCGGGGTCAGGGTGACCTCGCCCTCGACGGTGATCCGGCCGAGGGCGTCGGCCTGGTTGAGGGTGAACCACAGGGCGCCGTCGGCACCGGCCGTGATGAAGGACGGGAAGGCCCCCTCGACCGGCAGCTCGAAGGCGGTGACCTGGCCGTCGACGGTGGTCCGGCCGATCCGGCCGGTGTGCATCTCGGTGAACCAGAGCGCCCCGTCGGGGCCGGCGGTGATCCCGAACGGGCCGCAGCCGGGGTCGAGTGCGATCTCGGACCGGACTCCGTCGGGGGTGATCCGGCCGATCCGGTGGTCCCGGGTCCGGGTGAACCACAGGGCGCGGTCGGGTCCGGCGGTGATGACGCAGGGCCCGGACTCCGGCGCGTCCAGGGGGTGTACGGCGCGCTGCCCGTCGGGGCCGAGCCGCAGCACGGCGCCCGCGTGCACCAGCGTGGCCCACAGCGCGCCGTCCGGCCCGGCGGTGATGCCGTAGGGACCGGCGACCGGGTCGGGCACCGGGTACAGGGTGAAGTCGGGCTCGGTCATCGGGCTCCTTGCAGGGTGCGGGCGGGCTCGGCGCGGGCGGCGGCAGCGGCGAGCGGTGGTCCGGTGCGGGGGCGGTCCGGTCCGGGGCCGGCGGCGGGCAGCTCCAGCCGGTCGCCGCGCCACCGCTCGCGCAGCCGCCGGTCGTGGCTGACCAGGACGACGGCTCCGGGGTAGGAGTCCAGGGCCGCCTCCAGTTCCTCGGCCAGGCCCAGGGCGAGGTGGTTGGTGGGCTCGTCCAGCAGCAGTATGTCCCAGGGCTCGGCCACCAGCCGGGCCAGCGCGAGGCGTTGGCGCTGGCCGGCGGAGAGGGCGCCCACCGGGACGTCCAGCCGGTCAGCCGCGAACAGGCCCAGTTCCAGGAGGCGTTCGGTGCCGGCCTCGCCGAAGGCCGCGCGCACGGTGGCGCCGGGCGGGCCCGGGTCGGGGTGCTGGGCCAGGTGGCCGATCCGGCCGCGGCGGGTGATCCGGCCCTGGTCCGGGGCGAGTTCGCCCGACAGGACGCGCACCAGCGTGCTCTTGCCGGCGCCGTTGCCCCCGGTGACCAGCAGCCGGTCGCCGGCCGCGAGGCTCAGGTCCACCGGCCGCAGCCGGCCGGCCACCGCCACCGACTCGGCCGCCAGCAGGGGTCCGGTCAGCGGGTTCGCGGTGCGCAGCACGGGGGTGAAGCGCAGCGGTTCGGCCGGGGCGGGCACCGGCTCGCGCAGCAGGCGGCGCAGCCGCTCCTCGGCGTTGCGGACCCGGCCGGCCAGGGACTGCTGCACCCGGCCGGCAGCCCGGTCGTAGGCCATTTTGTTGCCGTCGGTGGCGGGGCGGCCGGGGGCGACCCGGCGGGCGGTGGTCTCGGCGCTCTGCCGCAGCCGGGCGGTCTCGGCGAGCCAGTCGGCGTGCGCCTGGGCACGGCGCAGGCGCTCGGCGGCGCGCTCCGCGAGGTAGCCGGCGTAGCCCTGGCCGTAGCGGACCGGCCGCCGGGTGTCCGCGTCGGTCTCGACGAGGACGGTGGCCACCCGTTCGAGGAAGACCCGGTCGTGGGAGACGGCGAGGGTGGTGCCGCGCCGGCTGCGCAGGTGCTCCTCCAGCCAGGTCAGGGCGTTGTCGTCGAGGTGGTTGGTGGGCTCGTCGAGCAGCAGGACCTCGGGGGCGGCACTCAGCAGCGCGGCCAGCCGGAGCCGGACCCGCTCGCCGCCGGAGAGGGCGCCGACCCGCCGCCCGCGGGGCAGCCGGGCCAGGCCCAGGCCGTGCAGGGCGCGTTCGAGCCGGGCGTCGGCCTGGTAGCCGCCGCGCAGTTCGAAGACGGTGAGCAGGTCGCCGTACTCGGCCGGGGCGGTCTCGGAGCCGTCCGCCATGGCCTGCTCCAGCACCCGCAACCTGGCTTCCAGGGCGCGCAGTTCGCCGAGCGAGCGGTCGACGACCTGCTGGACCGTGAGGTGCGCGGGCAGGTGCTCCTCCTGGGCGAGGTGGCCGATGCCGCCGGGGGCGCGGGCGATGACCTCGCCCTCGTCGGGGTGTTCGAGGCCGGCGAGCAGGCGGAGCAGGGTGGACTTGCCCGAGCCGTTCTCGCCGACGATCCCGGTGCGGGCGCCGGGGGTGAAGGAGCAGTCGACGGCGTCGAGGACGGTCCGGCCGTCGTAGGACTTGGTGACGTGGCGCAGGGCGAGCTGGGTGGTTCCGGTGACGGGCTGCGAAGCGACTCCTTAAAGCGACGGTCGTTGCGTTAAGATGGTTGCATGACCTCCAGCACCCCTGCAAGCGGGAATTCCGGCGCCGCGCGGCCCGGCGGCCGCAGCGCCCGCGTCCGGGCCCAGGTACTCGAAGCCACCGGCCGCCGACTGGTCGAGCAGGGCTACGACGCACTCACCGTCGACTCCGTCGCCGAGGCCGCCGGGGTGCACCGCACCACCGTCTACCGGCGCTGGCGGGATGTCGGCGGCCTGCTGGCCGACCTGCTGGAGGCGGCCGCGGACGACTCCTGGCGGCCCGCCGACACCGGCTCCCTGGAGGGCGACCTGACCGCGATGAACCAGGAGATCCTGGCGGCGGTGGCCGCCGAGCCCTCCCTGACCACGGCCCTGATCGCGGCCTCCTTCCGCTCGCCCGAGGCCGCCCGGGCCCTGCGCGCCTTCTGGGAGGACCGGTACGCCCGCTCCGCCGAGGCAGTCACCCGGGCCGTCGACCGGGGCGAGGTGCCGCCGGGGACCGCGCCCCGGCCGCTGCTGGTCGCCGCCACCGCACCGCTCTACCAGGAGCTGGTGCTGCTCGGTTCAGCCCCCGATCCGGCGTTGCCGGGCGCGGCGGCCCGGGCCGCCGCGCTGGCGGCCGCAGCCGGGGCCTTCACGGCACCGGCTGCGGAGAGGGGCTGATCCCCGGCCGCCGGGTTCCCTCAGGCCGCCGCCGGCACCGGTTCGGGGACATCCGCCGCGACGGTCGCCGGGACCGCTGCCGGACGGGTGCGGGCGGCCCAGCGGGCGACCGGGCCGACCGCCCAGGAGGCGGCCGCGAAGACCGCGCCCAGCAGGATCCAGCCCGGGATCCCCCACACGATCAGCAGCGAGGTCAGCAGCAGCGGCCCCAGGGTGCGGGCCACCGCCAGGCCGGTGCCGAAGAACCCCTGGTACTGGCCCATCCGGTCGGCCGGCGCCAAGTCGAAGCTGAGCTGCCAGGACCCGGCCGAGTGCCGCATCTCGCCGATCACGTGCAGCACCGCCCCGGCCACCAGCACGGCCCCGGCGACGGGGCCCGGCAGCGCCGCGGCCGTGGCGGCGTACACCAGGCAGGCCGCCAGCATGATCCAGCCGGAGCTGCGCACCGCCCGGACCGCGCTGTCCGGACCGGTGACCGCGCGGGCCGTGCGCACCTGGAAGAGCGTCACCGCCACGGTGTTGAGCACGAACAGCCCCGAGACCAGCCAGCCGGGCGCGTCGGTGCGCCGGACGATCCACAGCGGCAGCGCCAGGCTCAGCAGCGGCATCCGCAGCAGCAGGACGGCGTTGAGCAGGGTCAGCACGGCGTACGGCCGGTCGCGCAGCAACCCGGCCCGCAGGACCGGCGCACCGGCGGCCCGGACGGCGGCCGGTGCCGGGAGCCGGAGCAGCAGGCCCGCGCAGAGCAGGAAGGCCGCCGCGTCGAAGGCGAACACCGCCAGGTACGCCCCACGGGTGCCCGCCTGCAGGGCCAGCCCGCCGAGCGCCGCACCCACCGCCAGCCCGCCGTTGGCGGTGGCCTGCAGCCGGGCCAGTACACCGGTCCGCTCGGCCGGGTCCACCAGCGCGGCCAGCAGCGCCTGCCGGGCCGCGGCCAGGCCGCACTGGGCCGTCGCGTACGCCACCGCGGACAGCACGAACGCCGGGTAGGAGCGGGCGAAGAGGAAGGCCCCGACGGCCGCGGCGGTGGCCAGGGCGAGCAGCACCGCGGTACCGCGCGGCCCGCGCCGGTCGGCGAGGGCCCCCAGCGGCACCCCGGCCAGCGAGCCGACGGCCCACGCGAGGGTGAGGCCGAGGCCGATCTGCGCGGGTGAGAGGCCGACGACCGCGGTGAAGTAGAGCGCGGAGGTGACGTAGTACGCGCCGTCGCCGACGGAGCTGCCGAGCTGGGCGGCGACCAGCAGCCGGGCGGGGCCGGGGGCGGGCAGGATCCTCATCGCGGGCCTCTTCCGGTGGCGGGGTGCGCGGACCGGTCGGGCGGGTCGTTCCCGGCCGGTAGGACGACCCTATGCACCGGATGGCCCAGCCCCCAGGTCCATTCGAGGACCGTGGCAGTGGGCCACTTGCGGGCTCAGCGGGGCCTGGACAGCAGCCCGGTCAGGGCGTCCAGCGCCGCCGGGTAGTCGCGCTCGCGCGGGGTGCCGTAGCCGACCACCAGCCCCTGGGGCCGGTCGCCGGGCACGTGCCAGTGGTCCCCGAGCCAGCCCAGCGCCAGTCCGGCCGCGGCGGCCCGGCCGCGCAGCTCCGCCTCGTCGGGGCCGTCCCCGGGGAGTTCCACCAGGGCGTGCAGCCCGGCGGCGATGCCCTGGACGCGGCCGGCCGGGGCATCGCCGCCGGCCGGGGCGAGCCGGTCCACCAGCAGGTCCCGGCGGCGCCGGTAGCGCATCCGGACCGCCCGGACGTGCCGGTCGTAGCCGTGCCCCGCGATCAGCTCGGCGAGGGCCAGCTGGCCCAGGGTCTCGGTGTGGTGGTCGCTGTGCAGCTTGAGGTCCACCACCGGGTCGACCAGGTGCTCCGGCAGCACCATCCAGGCCAGCCGGAGGGCCGGGGCCAGGGACTTGGAGACCGTGCCCAGGTAGGCGACCTGGCCGGGGGCGGTGCCCTGGAGGGCGCCGATGGGCTGCCGGTCGTAGCGGAACTCGCCGTCGTAGTCGTCCTCGACGACCAGCGCCCCGCACGCGCGGGCCCACCCGACCAGCTCCCGGCGCCGGACCGGGTGCAGGGGCACCCCCGTCGGGTACTGGTGGGCGGGGGTGACCACCACCGCGTCCACCGGGCCGGCCAGCGCCGCCACCCGCGCGCCCCGGTCGTCCACCGGCAGCGGCACGACCGACAGGCCCCCGCGCCGGACCACCTCGCGGTGGAAGCCCAGCCCCGGGTCCTCCAGCGCGGCGGTGCGCCCGCCGGCGGCGGCCAGCACCCGGGTGAGCAGCGCCAGGGCCTGGACGTAGCCGGAGACGACGACGATCTGCCCGGGCCGGGCCAGCACGCCCCGGGTGCGGCCCAGGTACTCGGCGAGCGCGGTGCGCAGCTCGATCCGGCCGCGCGGGTCGCCGTAGCCGTACGTGTCGGCGGTGGCGGTGGCCAGCGCCCGCCGGACCGCGCGCAGCCAGGCGGCCACCGGGAAGGTGGCCGTGTCCGGGCTGCCCGGGCGCAGGTCCAGGGCGGGCGCGGCGGGCGCCTCGCCGGTGGCGGCGGGACCGGCCGGCGGCTCGGCCAGCGGGGTGACCACGGTCCCGGCGCCCTGCCGGGCGGTCAGGTAGCCCTCGGCGGTGAGCTGGTCGTAGGCCGCCTGGACGGTGCCCCGGGACAGACCGAGCTCGGCGGCGAGCCGGCGGGTGGCGGGCAGCCGCGCCTGCGGTTGCAGCCGGCCGGAGCGGATCGCGTCGCGCAGGCCGTGCTCGAGGGCCGCCCGGCGACCGCCCGCGGCGTCGAGGTCGACGTGCAGGTCGACTCCGGCGACCGACCAGGAACCAGTCATGACACCGGATCCTATGGTCGAACGCCCGTTCCCGACCGCCGCCGGGCCGACCCGGCGCCGGCCGGCCGCTACTCCACCGGGCCCGACATGTGCTCGCTGATGAACTGGATCGGGCCCATGCCCATGTTGGGAACGTAGGTGACGGCGTTGTGGTGGCCGCCCTGGATGATCCGCAGGCTGGTGTGGATCGGGCCCTTGCCGTAGGTGGCGATGAACTTCTGCACGTCGGGCAGGGTCTTGGCGTTGCTCTCGGCGGTGCCGACCTGGAAGGCGAGGTAGACGTCCGGGCCCTTGCGGTCGATCAGCCGCTGCGCGAGGACCTGCGGGTTGTTCTCCTGCTTCTCCTTGTCGTGGCCCTTCCACAGGCGGGAGTCGGGGACGATGTCCGGGCCGGAGGCGATCACGGCCTTGAACTTGTCCGGCTTCTGCAGCACGGCCTTGAGGCCGTTGAAGCCGCCGGTGGAGGAGCCCATGAAGGCCCAGCCGTCCCGGGACTTGATGGTCCGGAAGTTCTCCTTCATCAGCTCCGGGACGTCCTCGGTGAGCCAGGTGCCCATCTTGGGCTGGCCGGGGATGTCGCTGCCGTCCCAGTAGAGGCCGCCGTCGTCCGGCTGCGGGTTCTGCACCGGCATGGCCAGCAGGAAGGGCTTGCTCTTGCCCTCGCGGTACCACTCGCTGATGCTCGACTGGAGCTTGAGGTCGGAGCCCATCCAGTAGTTCATGGGGTAGCCCGGGCCGCCGGGCAGGGCGATCAGCACCGGGAAGCCGCTCTTGGCGAACTTGGGGTCCGAGTACTCCTTGGGGGCCCAGACCCAGACCTGGCCCTTGAAGCCGGACTTCTTGCCCTCGTAGGTGACCACGCCGATCTTGGTGCCGTCGCTGAGGGTGTTGGCGTTCTTGAAGGCGGCGGCCGGCCCGGTGGGCATCAGGGCCTTGGAACCGGGCGCGGGCTTGGGCCGGTCCCCGCCCGCACCGTCCCCGGCCGGCGGCTGGCCGAAGGAGACCGGCTCGCCCTTGTCCGTGAACGGCGGTATCTCGTAGTGGCTCATCACCTGCCAGGTGGCGACGCCGAGCACGGCGAGGACGGTGGCGCCGATGATCCAGCGGCGCGCCCCCGAGCGGCGCCGGCCGCCGTGGCCGTCGCCCCCGTCGCGGCCTCCGTCACGGCCGCCGTCGCGGCCCCCGTCCCGGTCCTGGTCGTGGTGCGCGGCGGCCGGCGCCGGGGCGGCGCTCCGGTCGGCGCGCTCCGGCTCCTCCCACGGCTGCCGGTACAGGTCCTCCGGGCGGCGCAGCTGCTGGGTCGGCTCGGCGCCCGGCGCGTACTGCTGGTGTGCGGCCTGCTGCTGGGGGTGCCCCGGGTAGCCGGCCCCCTGGTCCCACGGGTTCTGGGGGTACTGCTGCCCCCGGGCGTACGGCCCGCCCTGCGGGTACGCCCGGCCCTGCGCCTGCGGGTAGCCCTGGGGGTGGGCCTGCGGGTGGGCCTGGCCCTGCGGGTGGCCCATGCCCTGCGGGTGCGGCCGGGCGCCCGGCTGCTGCGGGGCCCGGGGGTCCCACTGGCCGTAGCCCTGCGGGTTCCCCTGGGCGTGATCCTGGCCGTAGCCCTGGCCCTGCGGGTACGCCTGGCCCTGACCGTATGGCCGGCCGTACGCCTGGCCCTGGCCGTACGGCTGCCCCTGGGCCGGGCCCTGGCCCGGTGCCCCGCCGTACGCCGGGTCCTGGGGGTGCCCCTGGCCCTGGTCGTACCCCTGGCCCGGCTGCGGCGTCCCCCACGACACCCGGTCCGGTCCCTGCGGGCGCCCCTGGGCCCGGGGGTCCCGGTCGTCCTGGGGACCCCACGGGTCACGGGGGGTGTTCGGCCCGTTGGGTGCGTTGGTCATCGCATGCTCCGGCTGGTGCTGCCCCGCGGGGCGGACTGTCATTCCGCCCTGAGGATGACGATCCGGCATGGATCGTTGCCCGTTTTGCCATTCCTTGACCTTTCGGTGACGTAGAGATTGCCCCGATTTCCGACAGCCACCGCTAAGGCCCTGGTCAGTGCACGGGCGAGTCAGTACCTTGCGCTCGGCACCCGCACACCCCCCGTCCGAACCCGCACACCCAGCGTTCTCCTGATCTTCACCCGCGGCGCGCTGCCCCGGACCCCCGCCCCTCCTACCTTGGCTGCGCGCCGCCAACCCCCTCACTCCTCTACCGGAGGTCATGCCGTGTTCGGCATATCGCTCTCCCGGCCCCGCCGCAGTCTCACCGCCCTCGCCTCCGCCCTCGGCATCAGTGCCGCCGCGGCCGGACTCTGGACCGGCCTGGGTGCCTCGCAGCCCGCGCACGCCGCGGCCCTGCCCTCGCCCGACCACGTCGTCGTGGTGGTCTTCGAGAACCACGCCTACAACCAGGTGATCGGCAGCTCCAGCGCGCCGTACATCAACTCGCTCAAGGCGGGGGGCGCGAACCTCACCAAGTCCTTCGGCGTCACCCACCCGAGCCAGCCGAACTACCTGCAGCTCTTCTCGGGCAGCAACCAGGGCGTCACGGACGACAGCTGCTACACCCCGGGCTTCAGCTCCGCGCCGAACCTGGCCTCCGAGCTGATCGCCGCGGGCAAGAGCTGGGGCAGCTACAACGAGACCCTGCCCAGCCAGGGCTCGACCACCTGCAGCAGCGGCAAGTACGCCCGCAAGCACAACCCGTGGTTCGCCTTCAGCAACGTGCCGACCTCCTCGGCGAAGACGATGACGCAGTTCCCCACCGACTTCACCACGCTGCCGAAGGTCTCCTTCGTCGTGCCGAACCTGTGCAGCGACATGCACGACTGCTCGGTCGGCACCGGTGACACCTGGCTGAAGAACAACCTCAAGGCCTACGCGGACTGGGCCAAGACCCACAACAGCCTGCTGGTCGTCACCTTCGACGAGGACAACCGACTGGCCGGGAACAACATCCCGACCGTCTTCTACGGCCAGCCGGTGACCCCCGGCGCCACCAGCTCGACCACGTACAACCACTACAGCCTGCTGCGCACCCTCGAAGGCCTCGCGGGCCTGACCACGCACGCCGGCAACGCGGCCACCGCCACCGACATCACGGGCATCTGGGCCAGCTGACCATGTACGTTGCGGACAGCCGCGGCACGCCCGCGCCGACCGTGACGGCCGAACCGGCCGCCGCCCGGGGCACCCGCCCCGGGCGGCGCGCCGCCGCCGTCGCCCCCACGGTCCTCGCGCTCGGCACGGTCTCCCTGATCACCGACGTCTCCTCGGAGATGGTGACGGCCGTCCTGCCGCTCTACCTCGTGGCCGGACTCGGCCTCTCCCCGCTCGGCTTCGGCCTGCTCGACGGCGTGTACAACGGCGTCAGCGCCCTGGTCCGGCTCACCGGCGGCCACCTCGCCGACCGCTCCGGCCGGCACAAGACCGTCGCCGGCCTCGGCTACGGCCTCTCGGCCCTGGTCAAGCCGCTGCTGCTGATCGCGCACACGCTGCCGGCGATCGGCGCGCTGCTGGCCCTGGACCGGACCGGCAAGGGGCTGCGCACCGCCCCCCGCGACGCGCTGATCTCACTGGCCGCCGAGCCCGAGGAGCGCGGCCGGGCCTTCGGCGTGCACCGGGCCATGGACACCGCGGGCGCCATGATCGGCCCACTGGTGGCCTTCCTGATCCTGCGGCAGGCCGCCGAGGGGTACGACGCGGTCTTCGCGGTCAGCTCCTGCGTGGCCGCCCTCGGCGTGGTCGTGCTGGTCCTGTTCGTCCCCGGCCGGGCCGCCCGGCCGGACCCCGCCCCGGGTGCCGGACGGGTCTCGCTGCGCGCCTCGCTCGGCCTGCTGCGCCGCCCGGAACTGCGCCGGATCACGCTCTGCGCGCTCTTCCTCGGGCTCACCACGGTCAGCGACGCCTTCGTCTTCCTGCTGCTCCAGCACCGCACCGGGCTCGCCGACCGGTGGTTCGCGCTGCTGCCGCTGGGCACCGCCGCCGCCTTCTTCCTGCTGGCCCTGCCGCTGGGGCGGCTGGCCGACCGGATCGGCCGCTGGCGGGTCTTCCTCGGCGGCCACCTGCTGCTGCTCCTGGCGTACGGCCTGCTGCTGACGTCCTGGCACGGGCCCTGGCTGCCGTACGCCGTGCTGCTGCTGCACGGCACCTTCTACGCGGCCACCGACGGCGTGCTGATGGCCGCCGCGGCCGGGGTGGTGCCCGAGGAGCTGCGGGCCGGCGGCATGGCGCTGGTGCAGACCGGCCAGGCCCTGGCCAGGTTCGTCTGCTCGATCGCCTTCGGCGCCGCCTGGACGGCCTGGGGGGAGCGGCCCGCGCTCATCACCGCCACGGCCGGACTGGCCCTGTGCGCCCTGCTCGCCGCCCGTCTGGGTCCCGGCGACTCCCCCGCTCCCCGAAAGGCCCCCGCATGACCCACCGCAACCGGCTGCTCGTCCTGCTGGCCGCCGTCCTCGCCCTGGGCTGCGTGGCCGGCGCGGCGGTGTGGCGGGCCTCGGACCGGGCGGCCGCCAAGGACCGGGTCCAGGCCGGCGGGCCCGCGGTCCGGCCGGGCGAGGTGACCCTGTCGCCCGGGGCCGGCCCGCAGCGGCGCATCGTGTTCCGGAACATGGCCTGGGGGCCGCACCGGGACCAGCTCGCCAGCGTGCCGGCCGGCGCGCCGGGGGGCGCCCGGACCGCCTCGGACGTCCGCTGCCTGCGCTTCTACGCGGCCGCCGGCACGGGCGTGTGCCTGCAGTCGGTCAAGGGCGGGGTCCAGGAGAGCTACCGGGCCGTGGTGCTGGACGCGCAGCTCAAGGAGCGTTCTCGCCACCCGCTGGCCGGCATCCCCACCCGCGCCCGGGTCTCCCCCAGCGGCCGGTTCGTCGCCTGGACGGTCTTCGTCGGCGGCGACTCGTACGCCGGGACGAACTTCTCGACCCGGGCCTCGGTCCTCGACACCCGGACCGGGAAGCTGGTGCCCACCCTCGAGGAGTTCACCATCAAGAAGGACGGCCGCGACTACCGGTCGGCGGACGCGAACTTCTGGGGCGTCACCTTCAGCCGGGACGACCGGCACTTCTACGCGACCCTGGGCACCAAGGGGAAGACCTACCTGGTCCGCGGCGACCTGGCCGAGCGGACCGTCACCACGCTGCGCGAGAACGTGGAATGCCCCTCGCTCTCCCCCGACGAGACCCGCATCGCCTTCAAGAAGCGGGTGCCCGGGCTGTCGGCGGACGCGCCCTGGCGGCTGTACGTGCTGGATCTGGCCGACCTCTCCGACCGGCCGACGGCGGAGCAGCGCAACATCGACGACCAGGCCGTCTGGTCCGACGACCACACCCTGGCGTACGCCCTCCCCGGGGACTTCGGCGCGGACCTGTACCAGGTACCGTCCGACGGCTCGGGCCGCCCGACCCGGCTGATGGACTCGGCCCTGGCCCCGTCCTGGATCGGCTGACCGCGCCCCCATAGTGTGATCGCATGAAGATCACGACCGAGGACGGCGTCACCCTCTCCCACGCCGAGACGGGACCCGCCGACGGCCCGCCCGTCCTGCTGGTGCACGGGCACCCCTTCGACCGGAGCCTGTGGGCCCCGCAGGCCGAGGCGCTGGCGGCGGCCGGCTACCGGGTCATCACACCGGACCTGCGCGGCTACGGCGAGAGCGAGGTGGTCCCGGGAACCACCCCCTTCCACGTCTTCGCCGGGGACCTGGCGGCCCTGCTCGACGCCCTGGACGTACCGGCCGCCGTGGTGGGCGGGGTGTCCATGGGCGGGCAGCTGACCATGGAGTTCCAGCGGCTGTACCCGGAGCGGGTGCGCGCCCTGGTGCTCGCCGACACCTCCCCGGCGGCCGAGACGCCGGAGGGCAAGGCCTTCCGGGCCGCGCTGGCCGACCGGCTGGTGGCCGAGGGCATGGCCGGGTACGCGGCGGAGGTCATCGACAAGATGATCGCCCCGTACAACGTCACCGCGATGCCGGAGACCGCCGCGCACGTGTTGCGGATGATGCACGGCACCGCCCCGGAGGGCGCCGCGGCCGCCCTGCGCGGCCGGGCCGAGCGCCCCGACTACCGCGCCACCCTGGCCGCGGTCACCGTCCCGGTGCTGATCGCGGTCGGCGCCGACGACGTCTTCACCCCGGTCGCCGAGGCCGAGGGCCTGAAGTCCCTGATGCCGCACGCCGTCCTGGCCGTCATCGAGGGCGCCGGCCACCTCCCCGCCCTGGAACAGCCCGCCGCCTTCAACGCGGTCCTGCTGGACTTCCTGGACAGGCTCTGAGGCGGTACCCGCGTCAGGCCGGGTACGTGAAGGTGTGCGCGGCCGGAGCGCGGTGCCAGGGGGTCCAGCCCGGCTCGCCCGTGGTGGCGTAGGCGACCCAGGCCGTGTGCATGGCGTCGGCCAGGGGTTGGGGTGCGCCGGGGCCGCTGAGTGAATCGGCGGTGGGCATCCCGAGGGTGTCGAAGACGAAGCCCAGCTCCAGGGCGTGGCAGGCGCCCAGGCCCGGGATCCCGGAGGGCCAGCCGAAGGAGTAGACGTGGGCGGGCGCGGTGCGCGCGGGGGCGGCGGCCAGCCGGCGCAGCGGGTCCCGCAGCAGGTGGTCGGTGAGCAGCCGGCCCACCACCTCGCCGGCGCCCGTACCGGGGCTGGCGGCCGCCCGGGCGCGGACCGCGGCCAGCGGGGTACGGGCCCGGGCGGCGCCGAGGGCGAGGGTGAGCGGGCCCAGCCGGTCCAGGTGGCCGAGCAGCCCGGTGGGGGCGAGCCAGAGCCGGTACTCCTCGGTGGTCCAGCCCAGCAGCAGCGGGACGTCCGCCGCGGCCCGGCCGGACACCAGGCGCTCCAGCGGGTCGCCCGGGACGGTGTGGCCGTCCTCGACGATGCCGAAGGCGGGCCCGCCGATCAGCGGGCTGGAGCGGCGCAGCACGGCCGCCTGGGCCTCGATCAGCCGGGCGACCGGCTGCCGGGCGAAGGCCGCCGCGGTCGCCGGGACCTTCAGCCGGGCGGCCATCCTGCGCGTGATCGCCCGCACCTTGTCGCGGGGCGTGGCCTCGGGGGCGCCGCTCTGCAGCACCGCCTGCCGGAACAGGCCCCGGGCGGGCGGGGCGGCGAGCAGCGCGCCGATGCTGATGGCGCCCGCGGACTCGCCGAAGACGGTGACCCGGTCCGGGTCGCCGCCGAAGCGCTCGATGTTCTCGCGGACCCATTCCAGGGCGGCGATCTGGTCCAGCAGCCCGCGGTTGGGCACCGCGTCGGGGAAGAGGCCGTAGCCGGCCGCGCCCAGCCGGTAGTTGAGCGAGACCAGCACCACGCCGTCCCGGGCGAAGGCCGAGCCGTCGTACACCGGGACCGCCGAGGAGCCCCGGGTCAGGGCGCCGCCGTGGATCCACACCATGACGGGCAGCCGGGCGCCGGGGGCCGGGTCGGGGGTCCACACGTTGAGGTTCAGGCAGCCGTCGCCCGGCACCACCGGGTCGGGCAGCAGGGTGGCGAAGGGCTCCTCGTAGGGCGCCTTGGGGGCGGTGGGCCCGAAGGCCGTGGCCTCGCGCACCCCGTCCCAGGGTGCGGCCGGCGCCGGGGCGGCGAAGAGCAGGTCCCCGACGGGCGGGGCGGCGTACGGGATGCCCCGGAAGGCGGCCACGCCGTCCCGGGTCGTGCCGCGGACCGTGCCCTGGCGGGTCCGCACCTCCACTGCCGTCACCACGTCCACCGCGCCGCTCCGTCCGCCGTCCGGCGGCCATCCTCTCAGGACGCGGCGGGGGTCAGGACGCGGGGCGCTGGAGTTCCCGGTCGAGCCAGAGGATGACCTCGGGGTACTCCTCGCGCCAGGTCTGGAAGTTGTGGCCGCCCTCCTCACGTATGAGTTGGGCGACCCGGGTGGGGGCCTTGGCCGCGGCGGCGAAGTCGAGGGTCGGCTTGTAGTTCGCCTCGCCCTGCTTGCTGGAGCTGAGCAGCAGGGAGACCGGCGGGGCGGGACGGTTCTTCAGGCGCCAGATCAGGTCGGACTCGCGGCGCAGCTTGGCACTGCGGTCGTACAGGTCGCCGGTGTCGCGGTCCTGGCGGGCGAAGTAGTCGGCGGACAGGCCGGCGGCCGCGCCGTAGCGGGCCGGGTTGGTCATGGCGAACTTGAGCGCGCAGTAGCCGCCGGTGGAGTTGCCCACCGCGCCCCAGCTGCCGGGCGCGTCGGTGGTGCGGTAGCGGGCGGCGACGGCCAGCGGGAGGTCCTGGTTGAAGAAGGTCAGGGCCTGCGGGCCGCCGGGCACGTCGGTGCAGTTGGTGTCGCGGCCCGGCACCAGGGAGGGGCGGACCAGCACGTAGATGGTGGGGCGGATCTTCTTGGCCATGACGGCGGCGGAGACCGACTGGGGGACCTTGAGCTGGGTGATCAGGTTCTTCGAGATGCCGGGCTGGCCGGTGACCGCGACGACCACGGGGAACTTCTCCTGCTCGTGGCCCCGCTGGTAGTACTGCGGGGGCAGGTAGACGTACCCGGACATGGTCAGGCCGGTCAGCGGGCCGCGGATGTCGACCCGCTCGACCTGTCCGGCGACCTCCTTGGTGCCCTTGAGGCCGATGGACTCGACGCCCTTGACGGTCAGGGCCGGCGGCCGCTTCCCGTCGCCGGTGGCCTCGTTGAGCGACTGCTGGCTGGAGGCACGGCCGAACAGCTCGGCCCAGGAGGAGTAGAAGCCGAAGGTGCGGTTGGCCCCCACCAGCAGGACGGACAACAGCGCGAACTGCGCGACGAGCAGCAGGCCGATGCGGGCGCTCCAGCCGGCGATCCCGCCCCGGGCGGCCCGCGGCCACAGCCACAGGACGAGCCCGCTCACCACGAGGACGCCCAGGGCGAGCGCCCAGAGCAGGCTGGAGGATGTCAGTGCCACGTTCGTCGTCTCTCTCACGTTTGTCCGGGGTGTTTCCCCGGTGAAGAGGGAGAAATGCGGTAGAGGGTTGCCCCTACGGGTGACATGGCGTGACCGGGTCCCCCCGGGGTGGTTGAGCCGGGGACAGGTTCCCACCGACAGCGCGAGGCATTCATGCGTATCAACGGCACCCTCCGGGCCGCGGCAGCGCCGGTCCTTCTCCTGGCCGCCGCGGCGGCCGGGGCGGGCTCGGCCCAGGCGGCCGGCCCGGAGTTCCAGTACCTGGGCACGGACGACCAGGTCCACGTCCTGCGCGCGCCGGCCGGCTGCAAGGACGTGTCGGGGGCCGGCGGCGGCGGGGTGGTGAACAAGACGCGCGGGACGGCGGTGCTCTACTCCGGCGCCGGGTGCACCGGCACCGCGCTCGCCGCCGTACCGGCCGGGAAGAGCGCCCCGACCTCGCGCGGCTTCGGCTCGGTGCGGTTCGGCGTCACCGGGTAGGCGCATTGCCCGTGACCCCAGGACGGCAGCGGCGTTGTATGCCATGTCACTGCCGTAGATCTTGCGGCGCTTTCAATCTCAAGGAGATCTCGATGTCGCGTATCGCGAAGGCGGCGGCCATCACCGCTGCTGCCGGTTCCGTTCTGGCCGCCGGCGCGGGCATGGCCGCCGCCGATGCCGGAGCGCACGGCGCCGCGGTCGGTTCCCCCGGTGTGCTGTCCGGCAACGTCGTCCAGGTGCCGGTCCACGTGCCGGTCAACGTCTGCGGCAACTCCGTGAACGTGATCGGGCTCCTGAACCCGGCCTTCGGCAACACCTGCATCAACGAGTCCGGCTCGCACACCCAGGGTGGCTACGGCGAGTAACCGCCGAGCACCCGGAAGGCCCCCCACCGCTGGCGGTGGGGGGCCTTCCGCCGTCCGGGGCGGGCCGGGTCATTCGTAGCGGTAGACGCCCTGGTGCCCGAGGAGCTCGTGGGGCGTCTGGTCCCAGGGCGGCATGGCCTCGTCGAGGCTGATGACCCGGCCGCGCTGGCGGTCGGCGATGCCCAGCGGGCCGGCCGGCAGGTAGCCGGAGTCCGGGTGCCGGGCCTGCCAGCGGTCCCAGACCAGGTCGACGAAGGAGTGGTGCAGCCAGAAGGCGGGGTCGTTGGGGGAGGTGGCACCGGTCATGTGGCCGCCGATCCACTGGTGCACCTTGTTGTGGTTGCGCCAGCGCTCGCTGCGGGGCGCGGCCCAGCCCTCCAGCTTGTTGCGGAAACCCCCGCCGCTCGCCGTGGAGTCCCAGGGCGAGGCGTCGTAGACCGGGTCCTCGACGGCCCACTGGAGTTCGGCGGCGGTGGGCAGCGCGATGGGCCGGTCGGGCCGGCCCAGGTTGCGGGTGAGGTAGTGGCCGTCGGTGACGCCGACCCGGATGGGCCAGTTGCCCCGCTCGTAGGCGAAGGCGCCGGTCATGACCTGCCGGTCGCCCGCCCGGCCGGTGCCGCCGAGGAAGTCCTCGCCCCACAGGGCGGCGGCCGGGGTGTTGTCGGTGGTCCAGTCCCAATAGGGCACGGACAGGCTGGAGTCCAGCGCCCGCAGGGCGTTCTCGAACTCCAGCAGGTAGCGCCGGTGCCAGGGGAAGAACGACGGGGTCATGTGGCCGACCCGCAGGCCGTCGTCGTCGTCCGGGACGAAGTACCGCTGATGGGTGCGCACCAGGTCGTCGTAGGTGCCGTTGCGCTTCAGCTCGAGCACGGCGGCGACGAAGGCCTGCTTCTGCGCGCGGGTGAGGTGCTTGTGGTTCCGGCGGGTGTACACGGGGTTCGGGCCCTTTCAGCCTGGGGCGGGTGGGCGCGGTCAGGCACCGTGGTGGGCGGGGTGGAGCGCGAGCGCGGCGGTGCCGAGCTCGTCGACGGCGGCGCGCGCCAGCTCCAGCGGGGTCGCGAAGGACTCGTAGTGGTTGACCGCGCTGAGCCAGCTGCCGTCGGCCCGCCGCATGACGGGCAGCGGCCGCCCGTCGATGCGTACGTCCACCTGGGCGCGGGCGCCGGGGACCGCGGCGGGACGGCCGGTGGCCGCGATGTGCCGGCCGCGGTACGTCTCCTCGAAGAGCGGTACGGGCGGCTCGTCGACGGTGCGCCAGCTGGTGCGGGCGACCCTGACCAGAGGGGTCAGGGCCGCCGCGGTGGCGGCCAGTGCGCCCGCCGCGAAGGCGGTCCGCAGCACCAGCCGGCGCCCGACCGCGAGCACCCCCGCGGCGCCGGCCGGCCCCGCCGTCCCGATGTTTCCGCTGGTGGCGCTCATGCGTGCTCCTCGCGTGCCTCGGATCCGTCAACCGACTCCGACGGTCTAACGCTCGGCCGCGGACGAGGTCACCGGACCGGCGGGGCGGGGGTGAACGGCCCACGAACCGGCCCCCGCCCCACGTACGCACCCCCGCCCCTCCTCAAGCCCCCGGCAACCCCGCCAACTCCCCGACCACCGAAAGGTGGTACCCCGCCGTCCCCAGTGCCAGGGAATCGGCCTTGGCCCGCTTCAGGTACAGGTGTGCCGGGTGTTCCCAGGTCATCCCGATGCCGCCGTGCAGCTGGACGCACTCCTCGGCCGCCCGGACGGCCGCGCCCGAGCAGTAGGCCTGGGCCAGCGAGACGGCCAGCGGTGCCTCCGGGTCGCCGGTGGCGAGGGCGTCGGCGGCGGCCCGGGCCGCCGACCGGGCGTGCGCCAGCTCCAGCCAGAGCTGTGCCAGCCGGTGCTTGAGCGCCTGGAAGGAGCCGACCGGCCGGTTGAACTGGTGCCGCTCGCGCAGGTACCGGACGGTCTCGGTCAGGCACCACTCGGCCAGCCCGAGCTGTTCGGAGGCGAGCAGGCCGGCGCCCGTCAGCAGGGCCCGGCGCCGGGCGCGCTCCGCGGTGGCGGGGTCCGCGAGGAGTTCCCCGCGCGCGCCGTCGAGGGTGACGGTGGCGATCGGCCGGGTCAGGTCCAGCGGGCTCTGCGGGGTGATGCCCGCATCGTCCGCGCGGACGGCGAACAGCCCGGTGTCGGCCGGGACCAGCAGGACGTCGGCGCCGACCGCGTCGGCCACCGCGGTGACCGTACCGCTGAGCACGCCCCCGCCGGCGTCCCGTACGGTGCCGGGCGCTGCGGCGCCGGGGGCCGCGGTGAGCGGCCAGGCGGGCACCACCACCGAGGTACCGCCGGCCAGACCCGCCAACAGGGCACCCACCATGGGGAGTTCGGTGTCGCAGCCGAGCAGCGTCTCGGCGGCGAGCACGGCCGTGGTCAGGAAGGGCAGTTGGACCACGGCCCGGCCCAGCTCCTCCAGGACCACGGCGGCCTCGCGGGGCCCGGCACCCTGGCCGCCCAGCTTCTCGGGCACCAGCAGACCGGCGGCGCCGATCCCCGCGCCGAGTGCCCGCCAGAGCTCCGGATCGTGCGGCCGGCCGGCCTCGGCACGCTCCAGCACCGCCGCGTGCGGGGCCCGGTCGACCAGCAGGGACCGTACGGCCGACCGGAGTTCGTCCTCGGTCTCGGAGTACAGGAGGTCGGGCGGTGGGGTCATCGGGCCAGGTCCTTCCAGGCGAGGTCCTTGTCGTCGCGCGGCTCGGGCGGCAGGCCGAGCACCCGCTCGGCGACGATGTTGAGGAGGATCTCGCTGGTGCCCCCCTCGATCGAGTTGCCCTTGGCGCGCAGGTAGCGGTAGCCGGCGTCACGGCCGGTGAAGTCGACCAGTTCGGGGCGGCTCATGGTCCAGTCGCCGTACGACAGGCCCTCCTCGCCCAGGAGTTCGACCTCCAGGCCGCTGATCTCCTGGTTGAGCCGGGCCAGCGTCAGCTTCAGGCCGGAGCCCTCCGGGCCGGGGGCGCCGGCGGCGAGCTGCTGGCGCAGCCGTTCGCCGGTCAGCCGGGCCACCTCGGCCTCCACCCAGAGTTCCAGCAGGCGTTGGTGGAGGGCGGGGGTGCGCAGCTCGGGGCGTTCCCGCCAGAGCGCGGCCACCGGGGCGATCATGCCGCCCTCACGGGGCAGCCGCATGCCGCCGATGGCCACCCGTTCGTTCATCAGCGTGGTGCGGGCAACCTCCCAGCCCTGGCCGACGGCGCCGAGCCGGTGGGCGTCGGGGATGCGCACGTCGGTCAGGAAGACCTCGTTGAACTCCGCCTCGCCGGTGACCTGGCGCAGCGGGCGCACCTCCACGCCCGGGTCGGTCATGTCGCACAGGAAGTAGGTGATGCCCCGGTGCTTGGGCTGGTCCGGGTCGGTCCGGGCGATGAGGATGGCCCAGCGCGCCAGGTGGGCGCTGGAGGTCCACACCTTCTGGCCGTTGACCAGCCAGTCGCCGTGGGCGTCGGGGACCGCGCGGGTACCGAGGGCGGCCAGGTCGGAGCCGGCGCCCGGCTCGCTGAAGAGCTGGCACCAGACCTCCTCGCCGGTCCACAGCGGGCGCAGGAAGCGCCGCTTCTGCTCCTCGGTGCCGTAGGCGAGGATGGTCGGGGCGGCCATGCCCAGGCCGATGCCGATCCGGCGGGGGTCGTTGTCCGGCGCGCCGGCCGCGGCGAGGGCCGCGTCCACCACGGGCTGCAGGGCCCGGGGGGCGCCGAGACCGCCCAGTCCCGGCGGGTAGTGGACCCAGGCGAGTCCGGCGTCGAAACGGGCCCGCAGGAAATCGAGCGGGGCGGTGTCCGCGGGCGGGTGGGCGGCCAGCAACTCCGCTACCCGGCGCTGGAGTTCTTCGGTGGTGGTCATCGGTCCGCGCCCCCGGGGAGGACGGCCACCCGGCCGGTGCTGCGGCCGTCCCCGACCCGCTGGACGGCCTCGGCCGCGCCCTCGAGCGGGTGCCGTTCGCTGACCAGCGGCTTGACGGCACCGGTGGCGGCGAGCCGGGTCAGCTCGTCGTGGCAGGCGAGGACCGCGGCCGGGTCCTTGGCCTTGTACAGGCCCCAGTGGAGGCCGACCACGGAGTAGTTCTTGACCAGGGCGTGGTTGAGCGCGGGCGCCGGGACGGTGCCGCTCGCGAAGCCCACGACCAGGATCCGGCCCTCGAAGGCCACGCACTTGGCGGACTGGGCGTACGCCTCCCCGCCGACCGGGTCGTAGACCACGTCGGCGCCGCGCCCGCCGGTGAACTCCTTGACCCGGGCCACGACGTCCTCGGCGTGCCGGTCGACCACCAGGTCGCAGCCCAGCTCCTCGGCGGTCCGGGCCTTCTCCTTGCCACCGGTCACGCCGATGACGGTGGCGCCGGCCGCCTTGCCGAGCTGCACGGCCGCACTGCCCACCCCGCCGGCCGCGGCGTGCACCAGCAGGGTCTCGCCCGGCTGGAGGGCGGCCCGGCGGTGCAGACCGAACCATCCGGTCTGGTAGCCGATGTGCAGGGCGGCCGCCTCGGCGTCGTCGAGGGAGTCGGGGGCGGCCAGCAGGGCGGCCGCATCGGCGGTGACGTACTCGGCGAAACCGCCGTGCGGGAGGCTCGGGGTGGCGATGACCCGACGGCCGTCGTCGGTGAGGGCGCAGACCTCCACACCGGGGGTGAAGGGCAGCGGGGGCCGGATCTGGTACTGGCCGCGACAGAGCAGCACGTCCGGGAAGTTCACGTTGGCCGCCAGCACCCGCAGCCGCACCTCCCCCGCCGCGGGCTCCGGCTCAGGAACCTCCTCGAGCCGCATGACCTCGCTCGGCTCGCCGTGGGTGTGTACTCGCCATGCCTTCATCCGGGGCCTCCAGCCGCCGTCTACGGACCACGCTCGCCCCGCATACTAAGCGGTCGCTTGCCTCCGCGAAAGGCTCCCCGCCCGGGCGGTCGTGGTGTGCGGGGGAGGCGCTTGACGGGGGTGGCAGGCTGGTCCGGAGGCAGGCCTGGGCCTGGGATGGCCCGGAGGGCCACGGCGAAGCCGCGAAGCCCACGGGGTGGGCCTGCCGCAGGGCCTGACAGCCGCCCCCGTCAAGCGGCGCGGGGACCCACACATCCCGACCGCCCGGGCCCCTGCACCCCCACCCCGTACACCCCCACCCCGTCACACCTCTGGCGATCCACGCGCCGCCGCGCTATCGATGCCGCCATGGATCCCACCTC
The DNA here is from genome assembly GCF_040684615.1 of Streptomyces sp. NPDC089919. Taxonomy (NCBI): domain Bacteria; kingdom Bacillati; phylum Actinomycetota; class Actinomycetes; order Kitasatosporales; family Streptomycetaceae; genus Streptomyces; species Streptomyces sp. NPDC089919. The sequence goes on along the minus strand of NZ_JBFBGK010000006.1, from coordinate 3,760 downwards.
GTACACCTCCTCGCCACCCCCACCCCCCGGCCTCCCCGCCCCGCCCCCACTGGGCGCCACCGCCCTCCCACCCGGTACGTACGAGGGCCAGGTGGTGCTGGTCACCGGCGGCGGGTCGGGGCTGGGCAAGGCGATCGCCGCCGAGTTCGTCCGGCTGGGCGCGGACGTGCTGATCGCGAGCCGTCGGGCCGAGCAACTGAAGGCCGCGGTCGAGGAGTTGACGGCGATCGGCGGCGGCCGGGCGGCCGCCGCGGTCTGCGACATCCGGGAGCCGGAGCGGATCGCCGAGGTCTTCGACGCGGCCGAGGCCGCCTTCGGGCTGCCGGACGTCCTGGTCAACAACGCGGCGGCCAACTTCCCGGTGCCCGCGGAGGACATGTCCCCGCGGGCCTGGCGCACGGTGGTGGACATCACCCTGACCGGCACCTGGTTCGTCACCCGCGAGTTCGGCCGCCGACACCTGACCGCCGGCACCCCCGGCTCGATCGTGAACATCGGCGCCTCGTACGCCTGGACGGGCGGACCGGGCTTCGCGCACAGCGCGGCCGCGAAGGCCGGGGTCAAGAGCCTGGTGGAGACCCTGGCCGTGGAGTGGGGGCCCTACGGCATCCAGGTGAACGGCCTGGTCCCGGGGCTGGTGCCGCACCCGGACATGACCGCGGACATCCGGGGCGGCCTGGCCGCGGCCGGGGCGGCGGGACCAGACGGACCGGCGGGACCCGTGGGCGACCCCCGGGACGGCCGGCAGCCGGCCCTGCGGGTGGGCCTGCCCCGGGAGCTGGGCTGGGCGGCGACCTTCCTGGCCTCGCCGTACGCCCGGTTCATCACCGGACACACGCTGGTGGTGGACGGCGCGAACTGGCAGCGGCGGTCCCTGGTGAACCCGGAGGTGGTACCCGTCCGCGAGCAGCTGGGCCGGGGCCCCTTCGACCCGAACGCCACCCGCCGGTGACGGCCCGGCCCCCGGTCACCGCCCGTGGAACTCCGGAGGCCGGCGGGCCGCCTTGGCGGCGTAGCCCTCCCGGCAGTCCTCGGAGGTGAGGGTGAGGGCGGCGGTCATCGCGGTGCGCTCCAGTGCGGCCGCGAGCCGGTCGTCGGCGAAGGAGTCCACCGAGCGCTTGATGCCCTGCACGGCCAGCGGCGCGTTGGCCGCGATCTCCGCCGCCAGGGCCCGGGCCTGTGTCTCCAACTCCGCGACCGGTACGACCAGTTGCACCAGGTTCAGCCGTTCGGCGGTGGCCGCGTCGATGCGCCGGCCGGTCAGGGCGAGGTACTTGGCCCAGCCCGCCCCGGCCTCCCGGGCGATCCGCAGGTCTCCCCCGGCGTCCACCGCCACGCCCAACCGCGCCTCGGGCAGGGCGAAGACCGCGTCCTCGGCCGCCACCCGCAGGTCGGCCATCAGGGCCAGTTCGAAGCCGAAGCCCAGGCAGTAGCCCTGCACGGCGGCGACCACCGGCTGCGGCAGCTTCGCCAGCACGGCGAACCGCTCGTGCACCCAGCGGATGCCCTCGTAGTAGTTGCGGGTCCGCTCCGCGGGGGCGGCTCCGGTGATGGCCCCGCCCGGCGCGGTGACGTCGATGCCCGCGCAGAAGGCCCGGCCCTCGGCCCGCAGCAGCACCGCGCGCACCGAGTCGTCGAAGCGGATCCGGTCGGCCAGCAGGCCCAGTTGGCGGGTGGACTCCCAGCTCCAGCCGTTGAGCTTGTCGGGGCGGCACAGGGTGAGCACCGCCAGTCCGTCCGCGACCTCGAGGCGGATCCGCTCCTCGCCCTCGGCGATCTCCGTGCCGATGGTGTCGATCACCCGGGCACCCCTTCCCCGTACCGGAGCACGTTCCTGACGGTGCGTCAGGGTAGGGGGAAGGGGGTGCGGAGTGAAGGGATCAGCGGGGGAAGATCTCGAAGGCGACCGCGGGCGTGCCGCCGAACCGCTCGCCCGTGGCCTGGGCGTTGCCGGTCAGGAAGCTCCGGCAGTACGTCTCCGGGTGCTCGTCGGTCAGTGCCTCGATGTACGCGCGGTGCTCCATCAGGGAGGCGACGGACCGCTCCAGGCCGGCGGTGGCGTCGGCCGCGTGGGTGGGCGAGGAGGAGCCCGCCACCGCCACCCAGCGCACGCCGTTCCACGGCTGGAGGCCCTGCTCGGTCAGCTCGGGGAAGATCCAGCGGTTGCCCGCGTCCGCCGCGGCGTCCAGGGTGGCCCGGCCGACGGCCCGGTGGTCGGGGGTGTTCCAGGCCACCCCGCCCCAGGTGTCCCGGTGGTTGAGGGTCAGCACCAGCTCGGGGCGGTGCCGGCGGATGGCGGCGGCGATGTCCCGGCGCAGGCCGAGGCCGTACTCGATGGTGCCGTCGCGGTAGTCCAGGAACTCGACGTTCTGCACGCCGACCACGGCCGCGCTGGCCCGCTGCTCGGCCTCCCGCAGCGGGCCGCAGGTGGCCGGGTCGAGGGTGTCGATGCCGGCCTCACCGCGCGTGGCCAGCAGGTAGGTCACCTCCCGGCCGCCGTCGGTCCAGTCGGCGATCGCGGCGGCGCAGCCGTACTCCAGGTCGTCGGGGTGGGCGACGACGGCGAGCGCGCGCGTCCAGTCGGTGGGCATGGGCTTCAGCTGCTCGGTCATGATCAGCACAATAGGCGACCCGGACGCTCTCGTCCGGGTACGGGGCGTCCGGTCGAGGCCGGGCCGAAACGGGGGTTTCGATGAGTGCTTCGAAGAGCGGTGCGCCGCGGGTGGTGGCGCTGGCGGACGCGGCGGGGAGTTTCTTCGCCCCGGCCGCGCAGGTGTTCCCGGAGGCCACCACGGCCGACTGGGAGCTGGCCCGGCGGGCCGACCCGGGGGCCTTCGGGCCGGACGGGACCTGGCTGTTGGAGTTCCGGGCCTTCGCGGTGGTCCGGCCCGGCGGGCGGGTGACGCTGGTGGACGCCGGGGTCGGCCCGGCCGACGCACCGGCCGCGGACTGGGCGCCGGTCCCCGGGCGGCTGCCCGAACTGCTGACCGCGGCCGGGATCGCGGTGACGGACGTGGACACGGTCGTCCTCACCCATCTCCACGGCGACCACATCGGCTGGGCGGTGGGCCCCGACGAGGCGCCCTTCTTCCCCGAGGCGCAGTACCTCCTCCAGCGGGCGGAGACCGCCCCCCTGGAGGCCGGCGCCCCGGCCCTGGAGCGGGTGGTGGCGCCGCTGCGCCGAGCCGGCGCGCTCCGGGAACTGGACGGCGAGCACCGGATCAACTCGCAGCTCACGCTGTTCCCCACCCCGGGCCACACCCCCGGGCACATGTCCGTACTGGTGGAGGGCGGGGAGCGGGATGTGTTCCTGACCGGGGACGCGCTGGTGCACGCCGTCCAGTGGGTCAGCCCGGGCGTCCCGTACGCCCTGGAGGTGGACCCGGCACTGGCCCGGACCTCACGCGAGCAGCTGCTGGCCCGGGCCCGGCAGCGCGGCGCCCTCCTGGGCACCCCGCACCTGACGTCCCCGTTCATCGAGGCCGCGGCCCCCGGCACCGCGGGCTGAGCGGGCGTCGGCTACGGACTCGCGACCGTACCTTCAGGGCCGCGGCAGCCGCTGGCTCGCGACCGTACGTCCCGTTGCCGGGATGTGTGGGGAGCGCCGCTTGACGGGGGTGGCAGGCTGGACCGGAGGCAGGCCCGGGCCTGGGATGCCCGAAGGGCACGGCGAAGCCGCGAAGTCCCAGGGGTGGGCCTGCCGCAGGGCCTGCAGGCCGCCCCCGTCAAGCGACGCGGGGACCCACACATCCCGACCGCC